>CAYPCZ010000021.1:0-31983 GCA_964409345.1 uncultured Flavobacterium sp.
TGTAGATTAGCAAATAAGAAAGTAAATAGTCCGATTAATAGGGGGCTAGACCAATACTCCAAAAGTAAAAAATTTCTTTACCATTTTTTCTAAAATTTAGAATTAAACATTGTTTTTATATTACAAAAATTTTCCGAAATTTTTTGTTAGGACTAAGTTGCTTATTGTTTTATATATTTGTCATCAATAAATTGATTTTCTTTAATCAGAAAATTGATGAAATTCAAAAACTATGGAAATAGGTACTAAAATAAGAGCTTTGAGATTGGAGAGAAATCTCTCACAGGAAGATTTGGCAACATCTTTAGATATTTCTCAAACCACATTGCATTATATAGAAACAGGACATTCCAAAAAAGTAGATGTTCTGCTTTTAGATAAAATATGTAAATTGTTTGATGTAGGTTTTGAATATTTTATTGATGAAAAACAAGTAAATAATGTCGAAACCAATAATGGTGCAATAGCTTATAGAATAGACAATTTTAACAATTTCCCGAATCTATTCTTGATGACATCAAAAAACTGATAGAGGATTACAGATCTTTACAACAGGAAGTAGTCGAGTTTAATAAAGAGCGAAACAAAAACTAAAATGCAAAACGAGCAACAGCGAAAGTCTTTTTTGGAATTAGCCAAAGCTAGAATGCCTTTCGGAAAATACAAAGACAGATTGTTAGTAGAACTTCCTGAACCCTATTTGGTTTGGTATAAAAACAAGGGCTTTCCCAAGGGGAAATTAGGAGAGCAACTTCAGCTGATGTATGAAATCAAACTCAACGGTCTGGAGTACCTCATCAGAGCAGTTACAAAGAAATAACCCGATTTGTTTCATATAATAAACCAAAAAGCGTACTTTTGTGTTGCTTTAATCAAAATTGTATAAAATGAGTGTTTTAGTAAACAAAAATTCGAAAATAATTGTTCAAGGATTTACAGGAAGCGAAGGTACATTCCACGCTTCGCAAATGATTGAATACGGAACCAACGTAGTAGGAGGGGTAACTCCCGGAAAAGGAGGGTCAATACATCTTGACAGACCTGTTTTTAATACCGTAAAAGATGCCGTAGAGCAAGTAGGCGCAGATACCAGCATTATTTTTGTCCCACCTGCCTTTGCAGCTGATGCTATTATGGAAGCAGCCGATGCTGGAATCAAAGTGATTATCACCATTACCGAAGGAATTCCGGTAGCCGATATGATTAAAGCGTATGATTACGTAAAAGGAAGAGATTGTAGGCTGATTGGGCCAAACTGTCCTGGAGTAATCACAGCAGACGAAGCAAAAGTAGGAATTATGCCTGGTTTTGTATTCAAAAAAGGAGAAGTAGGAATCGTATCTAAATCAGGAACGCTAACTTATGAAGCAGCAGACCAAGTAGTAAAACAAGGACTTGGTATTACAACAGCTATCGGAATCGGAGGAGACCCAATTATCGGGACTACCACAAAAGAAGCTGTAGAATTATTGATGAACGACCCTGAAACGAAGTGTATCGTAATGATCGGAGAAATCGGAGGTCAACTTGAGGCAGATGCAGCAAAGTGGATCAAAGCAGACGGAAACCGCAAACCTGTAGTAGGTTTTATTGCCGGAGAAACTGCTCCTAAAGGACGTACGATGGGGCACGCAGGTGCTATTGTAGGTGGAGCAGATGATACTGCAGAAGCTAAAAAACGCATCATGAGAGAAAACGGAATCCATGTAGTGGATTCTCCTGCCGAAATCGGTAAAAAAGTAAAAGAAGTTATGGGATAACCATCCCTTGAGCTTAAAATATAAAAAAATCCCTTAAGTTTTTTGCTTAGGGGATTTTTTTAATTGATAAACTTCTATGGGTCAGGTTATTCTTGGGTAATTATTATTCTGAATCTAGATCAAAGGTTTCAGAAGGGTCTTTGTTGTTTTGCTCATAGTTGATGAGGTTTTCTCCTTTGGCCACAACCGTACACACAAAAGCATCTCCACTGACATTAACTACTGTTCGCACCATATCCAAAAGGCGATCAACCGGGAAGATGATAGCGATCCATGCTGGGTTAAGCCCTACGGCTTCCATAACAATGATAAGCATGACTAATCCTGCACTCGGTACAGGTGCAGCTCCAATAGAGGTCAAAGTAGCCGTGAGAACTATTATGAGTTGTTGTCCTAACGTAAGGTCGATCATATGCAGCTGTGCCAGAAAAACAACTGCAATGGCTTGATAAATACTGGTTCCGTCCATATTAATGGTCGCACCGATAGGTAGCACAAAGCTGGTTACTTTTTTGTCTACCCCCAAGTTATTTTGTACACATTCCATCGTAACAGGAAGAGTGGCAGCACTACTCGAAGTAGAGAAGGCTAAGGCTTGTGCAGGGCTCATTGCTTTTAAGAAGCCTCTGTAGGTAACCTTTTTGGTCATCAGCTTGACTAGAATGGGATAAACAAAAAATATCATAAAAAGTAATCCTATCAAAACAGTAAGGGTGTACCAAGATAATCCTTTGAATATTTCGCCTACCTTAGAAAGATCATCTCCCGCCATTTTGCTGACTACTCCGGCTAATAGTGCAAAGACAAAAAACGGTGCTGCCTGCATAACAAAATCTACCATCTTCAAAAAGACAGCTAAAAAACCATCTATAATTTTCAGAACGGGTTTAGCCTGCCTTTTTGGTATAAATAGCATTGAAATACTGAAGAAAATAGCAAAAAATATGATTTGCAACATCAAGGTATTGTTTGATAAAGACGAAAAGAAGTTTTCAGGAACTATATCGACCAACATTTGAAGTGGTCCGGATTCTTTTACTTGATGTGCAGTTTCTATTCGATTTGAAATGCTTATATCATCAACTTGTTCTTGACTTAGGTTAAGCACTTCTTGGGCTCTTTCCTGATATTCGGGTGTTTGCAAATAGTTGAGTCCGTCTTTGATTTCTTGACCCTGTTCGTTGGCCCACATTTCATAACTAATTCTATTATCAATGAGGCTTTGCTGATCGATTAGACTTCCCGGCTTGATGATATTAACCAAAAAAAGCCCAATACCTATGGCGAGAAAACTCGTTAGTATAAACATAAGAAATGTCTTTCCGCCCATTTTGCCAAGAGTGACAGTATCTCCGAGATTAGCAATTCCGCTGATGATAGAAAACAATACCAAAGGAACCGCAATAAGTTTTAATAGATTGATAAATATGGTTCCGAAAGGATCTATCCACCTGATTGTAAATTCGCTCCACCCCATCGAGCTGGACAGTACTGCCCAAACTACTCCGAGTAACATCCCGATAACAATCTTCCAATGTAAAGCTAATTTTTTTTTGCCTTTTGTGTTTTTCATTCCCATAAATTTATGTCGGCTAATGTAATATATTTTTTTTAAAATTGTCCGATTCTTCTGTGTCGGATTCTTTTTTGATTAACTTTTTGCCGATGATTTATATCGGGCGTGAATTGACTGCTGCTTGTTTTTATAAAAAAAGTTTTGATTTGACAGACTCAAAAAATCTGAAAAACCAAAACTTTATCTTTTGTGGTCAATATAATTTTATCTACAAAGAAATCCCTTTGTAATGCAATAACTTTCTTCTCAGCTCTTGATAAACTTAATGCCGAAAAACACCAAAGCGCTCCTGTTTTTTACTTAAAATGGCAAATCGTCGTGGTCTTCTTCTTTTAGGTTTTGAGCTGGCTCAAAAGCCTCAGGCGGAGCTACCGGAGGAACAGATGTTGCCGGGTTTTCTGCAACCAGTTTCTCAATTCTCCAGCCTTGGATGGTGTTGAAATAAATCGTTTCTCCCTGAGGATTTACCCACTCCCTTCCTCTTAGGTTGATAGATATTTTTACATTATCACCGGGTGCAAAGTTGTCTAATAGACTAGTTTTGTCTTGAACGAACTGAATAGAGATATGTTGCGGATATTGTTCTTCGGTGGTGACAACAATGTCTCTTTTTCTGAACCCGTTTGTTCCCACTTCCTTGGTGGTGTCAACCATTCTTACTTTTCCTATTACTTCCATTTTGTTTGTATTTTAATTTGTTTATACTTAATTATTAATCTGAGCTTTGGTTTGTGTGGCCAATAATAACTTCCAAGCTTCCGCCACTTGCTCTCTTTGTATATATTGCTTGGCTTTGTTATAAATTTTTAGAGTATCGTCTGAGCTTAACACGGCCTTTACTTCAAAGGTTTCGTTTACAAAAGTAATAATTTCCTCTTGCGTAGGCAACACTTCGATGTTTCCTAACATACCCAAATCATTTCCTGAAAAAAAGCCACTTTCTTTAATGAAATCTGGGATTTTATCGACTCCGATTCCTAAAGTAATTAAAGGCTTAGGCACCTCAAAAAGCCCTTTATTGGCTCGGGAATACCAATTGCCTCCCATTCTCGAAACCAAGTCAATTTTATGTTGGTCAATGGCTCCGTTTTCATCCAATACATTTTCATTTACGTGAATCCTAACCACTTCACAAATCACTAAGTTTCCGGCTCCGCCCCCGTCTCCCAAAGCAATAATATCATTGACCTTGCATTCGAACTGAACCGGAGATTCAGCTACTCTAAAAGGTTGAACCACATCAGAGGTTAGCGGAGTAAGCCCTGATTTGACGAATTCATTTACTCCGTCTGCATACTCGGTGCTGGATAGAGAAACCTGTTGCACTATATCATAATTCACAACGCTTATCACTACCTCTTTGGTGTTTTGAACATTGATTAGTGTGTGTTTAACGGTATTGTTTCGCACTCTTCGAGCCGGAGAAAAAACCAAGATAGGAGGGTTTGAGCTGAATACGTTAAAGAAGCTAAACGGAGATAAGTTAGGAGCTCCGTGTGTGTCAACCGTACTGGCCAAAGCAATAGGTCTTGGGCCTACGGCACCTTGCAAATAAGCTTGTACTTTGGCAGGAGCAACTTCTTTAGGATCAATTGATATCATAATTTTCGGACTTTCTTACAAAAATAGCTTTTTAAGTGCAAAGCCAAAAATCAAAAGATAAAAGTTTTTAAAGATCGTTGTAGTCTCTGCTAAAAATAATAGATAAAGTTCTTATACAGAAACAATATAGATTGCTTTTGCTTAATAACTGCTCTTCATATCTTCTCCTTTTGCAATAGCTTTGGCAGACGAGGTCCCGATGCGTTTTACCCCAAGTTTTATCATTTGCTTGGCTTCGGCTAACGAACGAACGCCCCCTGAGGCTTTGACTGGCAACGGGAATGAGTTTTCAATCATCAGCCTAATAGCTTCAACGGTGGCGCCGTTGGGCTCTTGGTTGGGTGTTTTATAAAATCCTGTTGATGATTTTATAAATACCATTTCGTAACAATCTTCGTTAAAATTAGCAATAATTACATTTTTGATAAGTACCGAAATTTGCACAACTTGTAGTGGGCTGAGTGCTGCGGTTTCGATAATCCATTTGACGGTTTTGCTGTTATCCAAAGCTAACTTAGTACAGGCTAAAACCTCTTGTTTTGGTTTTTGAGTATCGCCATTTTTAAAGGCATTATAGTCGATTACAAAATCAAGTTCGTCGGCTCCCTGATTAATGACTTTTTGAGCTTGCTTGAGTTTTTCTTCCAGAGACGCGTTTCCTTGCGGAAAATCAATCACCGTGCCCACAAGCACATCTGATTCGGCTTTGTCGATTGTTTCTCTTGCTTGGGCTACCACTTCCGGGCGAATCATAATTAGTTTAAACCCTTGTTCGATTGCTTCATTGATAAAATAATCGGCCACTTTTTGATTTTCGATTTCAGATAATCCGGCTTGTTCTGCAGTTTTTAAATAAGTCGAATCTAAATATTGCTTAATCTCTATCATGGTTTTTGTATTTTTTTAAAAAATAAAGCATGCCCATTCCTGAAAAGGCCCCGGCAAAATTTGCCAACATATCATATCGGTCAGCCACTCTTTTTGTTGTAAAAAGCTCTTGAGAAGCTTCCATTGCCCCGCCAAAAATAAGAGCTACAAAGAAGATTAAAAACAGAGTTTTACTATGTATTTGTTTGGCGTAAAAAAAATAGCTTCCCCACAAAAAAACAAATACAAAGTAAAACACAAAATGTGCTACCTTGTCATATGAAGATAGCTCTGTAATTACTTTTGGGGCTTTAGAAAAAGACATCAGGCTCAGCACGATCACTGCAGCTGTCCAGAGCAAAGCTACCCATAAGTAAATTTTTTTATGCACCGATTATGTCTTTATAGCCTTGGTCTGAAAGCAAGCCTTCTATCTCAGAGGTGTCTGACATTTTTATTTTAATCATCCAGCCTTCGCCATAAGGATCGCTGTTTACAAGCTCTGGGTTGGTCTCTAAGTTTTCGTTAAACTCAATAACCTCTCCTGACAACGGCAAAAACAAATCAGAAACTGTTTTTACAGCTTCGACGGTTCCGAATATTTCATCTTTATCTAAGGTCTGATCAAGTGCTTCTACTTCTACATACACAATGTCTCCGAGTTCTTTTTGAGCAAAATCTGTAATTCCTACAGTTGCAATGTCTCCGTCAATAGTCACCCATTCATGATCTTTGGTGTACTTAAGGTTGTTTGGAATGTTCATCTTTAAAAGTGTTAGTTATATATTTTATTAATTTCCAAATGTATATCTGAGCGTGAACCCTGCTCTAATGTTCGTTATCGGGTAGGCTGTCGAAATTACTGCTTTTGAGAACGAATGGTCATAATACAAAATTACGGTAAAGTTACGACTAAAGGCATAATCTGCCGTAAATTTTGCTGACCACATATTTTGTCCGCCTCCTAATTCGTTGTTGTCATAATCCAGATAACGAACAATTGTTTTGTTGTTCATAAAGTTCAAATCAACTTTGAGGTTCAAGTCACTTCTAATAGTATTAGTCGGGTTATCTGCCAAACGCGAATTAATCACTACATCTTTGATGCGGTAACCTGTCCCTAAGGTATAAGTTTGCCCTTGCATTTCGGTGAGTAGGTTATTGTCAAAGCTCAATGATAAAGCTCTGTCTTTTTTAATTTCAGCTCTTATCTGAACTGAGTTTTTCATTTCGAAATCTACTCGGATAAGTGGGTTGAATTGCTCTACTAAGTTCACATTAGACACAATAGTTTCTGGCTGAAAGTTTTCTGAGCCGTCCGGGCTTACTGTTTGATTGGGGTCATATTCAAAGTTAGATCGATAAGCATTAACCGAATAAACCGATCTATACTGATGTTGTAACGAAAAACGCCTGAACTTGTCTTTAAAGAACTGAAATCTCATGAGCCCAGTATAACGGATGTTCCACCCCGGGATTGGGATATTCCGTATCATTCCCAGTGATACTCCAGAAGGACTTTGTCCGGTATAGGCAGAAATAAAGGCAGGCAGCAATACTTCTTGAGAAGTTTTTCCGTAACCCAATGGGAATCCGTCCGGGCCAATGTTAGCCGGGTTATTCAGATCTATTCCTCTTTGTTCGGCAAGACGATGGGCAATAGTGAGCCTGTTATCTCTAAACTCTTGGAAAGCTTCAGAGAAGTTTTCGTCACTTTGAGAAAATGCCGTTCTGATCATATTGGTCGAGATCGAGAAGTTACCATAGCTATACGGAGAACGCGAATTATATTGCCCTTCAAAAACATCATATTGTTCCGAATAGTTCTCAGTCGTATTTTTATCGGCCATCAAATCAATCTTCAGATCCGGAAATGGTTCTAATGCTGCTGTAAAATTCAAAAGTTTAGTGTTTACCTGCGTATAATTTTGGTTATAATCCGGATAATTAGTGAGCCATCCGTTTCTCGCAGCCTCAAACCTTACGTCTTCTTGGCTTCCCCATACAAACCCCATCGAAGGCTTTGAGGTGCCTAAAAACCCGATCGATGGCAAATAACCTGGCAAAACGGTTCCGTTATTTTCTGTGTAATTCAGTTGGACCGTTTTCAAACTCGTAACAACGCCTATAAGCCCGTCCAAAAATACATTCCCTTGACGTGCCGGAGCTTGTCCTCCTGAAATTCTTTGCCCAGGCACTGCTCCTCCTGCCGGTCGAGCGGGTGCTTTAGCTTGAGAGCTCTTAGTAAGCCCTATATATCGATAGAACAAATCCATATTTAGGGTAGAGTTGAGATTGTGTGTATTGGAGTTCTGAATGGTGTTTCCTAAATCATATTCGATATCATTTCCGATATTGATAAATCGTAATCCGTCTGGCGAGCGTTGCCAGTTAAAGTTTGAATTGTAGGTATAATTAGAAGTAAGGAAGCTCAAAAACGGAATTTTTGACAACGGCAATTCATAATTAACTACAATTTGTTGGGTGTGTTGGTTAGGCTCTCCCGTGTTCCAATAGTCATCCCACACACTGTTTGATTCTAAAGGAACATTATTTTCGTCCAGATAATTTCTGACTACATTACTGGTGGTTACGTTATAATTTAATTTAAGGCTCTTGGTCAGATTATAATTAAATCCGTAATTATAATTAAACAAATAGTTGCGTCGGTATAGAGGGTCTAACGCGATTCCCTGTACTTCTACTTGACGAAATTGCTGTCTGTTAAAGTTACGCAAAATACTTGTATTAAAAGTAATGCTCGAAGGCAGGTAATTAAAGTTAAAGTCTTGGAGCAGCTTCCAATAGCCGCTTTTGCTCATAAACTCTGAGTTTTTGAACGGTTCAACCGGCTTGGCTTCAAAGTTATAACTATAATCAGCGGTAGTTTGCACTTGTTGGTCAAACAAATCTTCTACCTCATAATCATGGTGATTGGTCTGAGTATAAGAGTATGATAGGGTGATGTTCTCCGGGTCATATATTTGTGGTTTCTGTTCCGGAGCTCTTTCTTTTTTAACACCTATAAAGTTGATGCTTTTTACTTTTGTATATTCTATCGCTCTTTCTTTGATGTTACTTAGTTCAGAAGCCGGCGCAACCTCGAGATATTGTTCTAATCGGATATCTTGATAATAAGGGTCATATTCTGGAGTGATGAATTCTTCTCCGTATGAATAACTAAAAGGTAAGCGAACACCCCAGTTGTCAGGAAGAAGCTTTCCTAATTCAAACGAAGAAACAATATTATATTGATATCTGTCTTCTCTGCTTCGTTGTGCAGGTTTGTCTTCGATTCCTCCGAAACCAATAGTATTCATATTACCAGTGGCGGTGAAATTGGCGAAGTCGGCAAAGTTGGTGTCCATACTCAAAGTAGCTGCCATTCCTCCTCGGTTATCCATCTCGGCCAAACGCAATTCGTTAAACCAAACTTCTCCCCTGACATTTGAAGTAGAGACGTTTTTAACTCCAAGCATTAAAGTACGCACATATCCGAAGTTCGGATTTCCTTTGATACCAAGCCTTAGTTGGCTATCTATCGGGCCTCCTATTTCAGGGTCAGTAACGTATCTATAAAAGATTCCGTCGTTTTCGGGTGGCAAGCTCGAAAAGTCGGCACTCATAGCTAATATTTTAAGCTTTGTAAGCAAATCTAAGCTGATATCAAGATTATTTGCTTCGGGCCATACATCGGTATCTATGATTGCTCCTTCAGGAGTTATCTTAAGTGGCACTTCTATTTGATAGAAGTTTTGGGTGAAGTCATTACCAAAACGGATAAAAGCAACCAATTGATCATCCTGTAGCGGGCTGGTTTCTCCGTTAGGATTTTCGGCAGACATAAGCGGAAGCGATTCGGCGTGCAAAAACATCTTTAGTCTTTTGTATTGACGCATATCTACGTTTATGTTTTTGAAAACTGCACGAGAATCGTGTGGTTCTAACCCTCCGCTATAAGAGCCGTCAGCACTAGAAATCCGTAACGAAAGCGACTGCTCATTCTGGTTGATTAGCGTATTGTTTTGATACAATTGCTCTCGCTGAACACCCGGAGGAGTAATATACCTGATTGGGTAACGGTCTCCGTTCTCTTGAACATTAACTGTTTGGACATCAAAAGCGGTATTGTCTGTTTCGTTATCGTCTTCAAAAGGATCGAGTGAATAAGTATAACGTCTCCACTCGCTACGAACCAAATCAAGCGAACCAAATCGCAGGGTCACCTCTTCAGAGAATCCGGTGAGGAACATTCTCATAAAACGCACCGAACGCAAATCAGAAATGCCCCCCTTGGCTTGGCCTTCGGCAATGGGTACTTTAAATTGTATCCATCTTGCAGGAGTAGATGTTTCTCCGTTAGGCCCTTGTCCTTGAAAAGTAGCTGTAGTTGTCATTACGTTGGTTACATAATTCTGACCTTCTTGCATATTCGGGTGAATGTCGATAGTATATTCATAATAGGCATCTATCGTATTCATCGTGTTGTCTCTGTTCACATCTTCTACATCTGGAAAGGTGGTGCTTCCTCTGTTGTTATCAGAGAGGCTAACCGGAGAGTTTCCTTGTGTCCCGTTATATCTTTTGTAGCGGTCTAATACGTTTCCTTGGGCGCTCAAAAAGTTTTCATAATTATCTTGAGCCGGATCTGCTAATCCTGCAAAAGCCGGAAACATTTGAGCCTCTTCGTCATCAGTCAAACCATCAAATCCTAAATCTTGTGCTGCTCGATTGGCTTCATTGGTATCAAAGGCATAAATAAGTGACTGCGAAGCCGGAACTTTACCCCAAACTGATTGGTGAGTTGCCTGATTAGAGCCTGCTTCCGGTAGCCCGTTTTCATACATCTTGCGTCCGTCTTTTAAGATGTCTTCAGATATTTCTCCTAAGTTAATTCGCAACTGTCCTGAGTTAGAAGGGTTAGAAGTATCTCCCGGATTTCCTACAAAAGGATCTAACATCCAGAACTGAACATATTCTACGTTTGCTTGCTCAAAATTAGTAGAGGTAATTCCCCTCATAATTCCTGCCCAGTTGTTTTGAGGATTCGGTAAGGTGTTGGTTCCGTTAGCCAACGGGCTATAGTTGTATGGACCTCGTTCTGTTGGGTAGTACGAAAGGTCTAAAGTAGGCACAACAGTTGTTTGCCCTTGTGCTATGTCGTTTGCCGGATAAAGCTCACGTATATAAATTCTACGGGTTCTGTTAGAAGCCAAATCATCTGGGCTTATCCCTGAAGGTCGTTGAGTAGTATAAAAAATAGGGTCAACAGTATACCATGATAGCTGTGCTCTTCTGAAACCTGAATCTATATCGCTATTAGGAACTGCATCATCGTTGGTTGGGAATTCTCCTCCAAAACCAATCGGGACACTCGACAAGCTCCAAGCAGAAGGTGCTTTCATGTCAATGTTGGTCTGAGAACCTTCAAAATCTTCGATATAAACGGTAGCTTCTCCGTCAAATTTGTCTCCTTTGGGAGTGTCAGATTGTAGTACAGCCACTTCTCCTCTTACAGAAAAGTTCGACGGAACATCGGTGTCAATATTAGGTAGCTTGTTGGCAAGTCGGGTAAAAAATGGTACTTCGGTTGAGTAATTGAAGTTCAGTCCATAAATAGTGTTGTTTACTGATTCCATTCCGTAGCTTGACTTTTGAGTAAAAGGCTTTTCGGCCATTCGCAAAAAAGTACCTCCTATTAAAAAGTTATCACTGAATTTATGTTCAATATTAAAGCCGAAAAAGCGTTTGGTTTGTTGCCCAAACAATTGGTTGTTTTCAACAGAGATATCAATAGGAACTCCCGATGCTTGCAAAGAAGGGTCAACAATATAGACTTTTCCCTGCTGGTAGTTGACCGTATAATCTTGTCCTTCGACAAGAATCCTTCCGCCTGCACGCACTATTACAGAACCTTGCGGAATATTAAATGCTCCGATAGATATTCCGTCACCGGTAGTTGAACGAAAACGCCCTTTGAGCAAGAACTTATTTTTGTCGCTATCTTGCAACGAAGCAGCTTGAGTGCTTCGGTATAACTTTTCGAATACGTACTTTCTCTGGTTAGCATTATAGGTCAGCTCATCACCATAATTTTCGAGTGAGTTTTGTGAAGATTTCAGCTTTTCGAATAAATGTTTTCCGAATGGCTCCACGGTAGTAAATATGATTCTACCAAAGCGAGGGTCGATGGTGATTCCGTCAAAAGTGTTGTTACTGGTTTGATCCTGCTGGTTGCCATAACCTCCTCCCATGCCACCCATGCCACTCATTCCTCCCATACCAGCCATAGGGTCGTTTTGATTTTGATTCCCCATGTTTCCGTATTGACCCTGTTCAGATAATGGGTTATTCCCGGTAGAATTAGCCACATAGTCAAAAAACCCGTCTCCTCCTTCTTGAGGGTCGTTGGTGTAGTTTAACCTATCCAGATGGAATACTTTAAGCAAAGGCGTTTCTCTAACATCATCTGGCAAAGGAGTTCCTTCTGCCGGAGTTATGTAGTTGAGAGGAGAAGGGTCTGTATATAAGATATTAAAACGGAATCCGTCCTGCTCAAGCTGAGCTCCTCCTGGGATGGCATAGATGTTTTTCATCATCAAATTCCAAACCGGCTGGCTTATGTTAGTGATATTACTCTTCAGCATTTTCAGGATGAGCGCCTGCGTGGTGGGGATATCTCCCATGTTCGGGTCAGGATTTGGGCTTACAGTAGTAGCATCAACTCCGTCTGTTCCGAACTCTCCTACCTGATACACTTGCCCTCCTACGGTATATTGATAGGCAACGGCTAATACTTCGTCATTATTTAATTTCTGATTCAAAGATATATACCCTAATTGTGGGTGGAAGGTAAACTCATTAGGAGTTAATTTTCGTGCATTTTCGAGTTTGATATAATCTGAACCTTCGTTAGCTGTACCTCCCGAAGGTAGGTTAAATCCTACATTGACTGTCGCTACATCACGCACATTGCTATTCAGGTAGTTAGATCCTATCTGTTTGGGGTCAAACTTGTTGTTTTTGTTGTCTGGAGGGGTGTTAGAAGGCACGTTAAAAAATCCGGTCGAAGGATTAATCACCACAACCTCCTCGGTGGTAAGTTCAGATATTTGAGCCTCACCTAAATCTTGCAAAGCAATGATATTACGGTTGTTGAATCCGTCTAAAGGCGTGGCATTAACACGGTTCTGCCTATTGGTTACCCATACTTCCACCCGTGTAATCTGGACTCTGCTATCAACAAACGGATAATTGCGTAGGGCGTCATCATATTTATGCCTAAAGTATTGCGATAAAAAATAGTGTCTATCGGCATCATAGTCCAAAGCAAAAAGCTCAAAGTCTTGCAGCATTCCGCCTCCTTCGACTGTGACGCCTCGTGTTTCAGAGCGTTGCTCTGAGAAAATCCCCGTAAAGGTTGTGCGTCCGAATTGCAATTGCGCCTTGACTCCAAACAAGCTTTGAGCTCCTCTGATGAGCGAAGTGTTGAGTGGCAAGCTTACGTTTCCGACTTCGATTTTCTGAATAATATCATCTTCGGTAGGCGTATATTCAAGCTTGATTAGGTTCTGAAAATTAAAGGTAGATTGGGTATCATAGTTTCCGGTAACTTTTAACCTTGTTCCGACCATCCCGTTTAACCCCATGCTGATTCTCTGATTGAAGTCAAATCCGAGGTTAGTTCTGTTTCTGGGTGACAAGGCGGGGTTGTCTTGTTTAGAATAGCGTATTCCTAAATCAAGCTCTACCGTTCCGGTTGGCCTTACATCAATCGTATTGCCTCCAAATATGGTTTCAAAAAGTCGGGAATGAATCCTGTAACTGGGCAATAAGTCGCGTTGGTCGTCCGGGTTGTCAGAGGCCACAGCTTGTGTTTTTTGTTTGAAATACTCCCTTACTGTTTGCCTGACAAACATTTCTTCATATTCTTGTGGAGTTAAAAAAAGAGGGTAACTGATGTTAAAATCTCCGAGCCGGCTATTGAGAACATACCTGTCCAAAACCGGGTCATATTCATAGACATCCTGAATGCTCGAAGGATTTTGCATCTCGATGGTTCCGGTGTCAAACCCCACTCTTGTGCTATCCTGAGTTATAGTGTCTTCTTGTTGAGCGTTTAGCCCAATGTTGAAGAGAATAATTCCTAAAAATAAAGCCTTGTTTAGAAGTGCTTTAATTGTATTGCTGTATATAGTTTTCAAAAATTACAAATTTTTTAGCGCCTGTTTTATAATGTTCTCAACAGATGATTGAGGGCTTTGCTTAAGTACTTTTTCGATGGCTTTTTCTGCCAATTTCTTGTTAAAACCTAAAACCTCCAAAGCAGATAACGCTTCAGACTTATTTGTATTGTTTGAACTTGTAGAAACTTCGTCTAAGTCAAACACTTTTAACACTTTCTCTTGTAGGTCAAGAATAACTCTTTGGGCTGTTTTCACTCCGATACCTTTAGCAGATTGTATGGTTTTTGTATCAGAGGAGGCAATAGCTTCAATGATTTGTTTGGGACTAAGCGAAGACAACATCGTTCGTGCAGTCGTAGGCCCAATGCCCGATACAGAAATTAGCAGTTTGAATATTTCTCTTTCCGATTTCTCTACAAATCCATAGAGAGTATGAGCATCTTCTTTAACGTGTAAATAAGTATATAGGCGGATGCTTTCTGAATCAGGAAGGAGCGAAAAAGTGTGTAACGAAATGTTAATGTAATACCCTATTCCCGAGCAGTCTATTACTACGTTTGTAGGTGACTTTTCTACCAGCTTCCCTTGTATGTGTGTTATCATTTGTTTTATATTTGTTTATTTGCCAAGAATCAAAAAGGCATCATACCCATTTCTTCTGACCATACAAAATAGCTCCAAAATTAACAAAAAACTATTATGATAAACAATGAATCGGAGATATTTATTGTTTTTGCCCCTTAGGGTGCTTTGTGTTTTGGTTAACTAATAGATATACAGTAGTTTATTCGTTTTAACTGAGATGGTTAAATTTTTCAGGTGTCCGTTTTTTTAGACAGTCATAATGTGATTTAAATTTACTATGCGAAAAATTTCCCTAAAAAGGTTCGTATCTTATTTTTTTTGCTTAAACTTGAGTTTTTGTTTTAAACTTAATTATCTATGCGTTTCAAAGGACTTATTTTTCTTTTTGTTTTTTCTGTAATGAGCCTTGTTGCTCAAGAGAAAATCACCCTCGAACAGATTTGGGGAGGAGCTTTCAGAACCCAACAAATGCAGGAGCTCCAAGCCATGCAAAACACCAACGAATACACCACGCTGAACTATGACAGAGCAAGTCGCTCTTTTTCGATTGACCTTTATGATTTTGCTACGCTTGAAAAAAAATCTACTCTTTTTTCGACCCAAAATAACTCTCAAATTAGCTCTGTAGATAGCTATTGGTTTGACTCAAGCGAAAAAAAGATACTAATAGCCTCAGAATCTGAACCGATTTATAGGCGTTCGTATGTGGCTGATTTTTTTGTATATGATATTTCGAATAAAAAAATTCAGAAAATAACTGACAAAAAAATTCAAGAGCCTCAATTTGCCCCCGACGGCAAAAGCATTGCTTATGTGTTCGAAAACAACATCTATTTGTTTGACTTAGAGACCGCTCAAGAGATTAGGCTCACAACAGATGGGCAAAAAAACCATATTATTAACGGAATCACCGATTGGGTGTATGAAGAAGAATTTGCCTTCGTAAGGGCCTTTGATTTTAGTAAAAACGGAAGTTTCTTAGCTTATATTAAATTTGACGAAACAGAAGTGCCTGAGTTTTCGATGGATTTATACGGCGACGGACTTTACCCGAGTCAACAAGTTTTTAAATATCCGAAAGCAGGAGAAAAAAACGCAAAAGTTTCGCTACACATCTATAACCTCAAAACGCAAACCACCCAAGAGATTAACTTAGGTGATTATCATGATTTTTATATTCCGAGAATTAACTGGACCAATCAAGATCAACTGTTGAGCGTACAGGTTTTGAATCGTCATCAAAATAATCTGGATCTTCATTTTGTGAACGCCCTTGATGGATCATCTAAAATCATTCTCAACGAAAAAGACAACTATTATATTGATATTACTGATAATTTGACCTTTTTAGAGGACAATAGTTTTATTTGGACCTCAGAAAAAGACGGTTATAATCATATTTATCATTATGACAAAAATGGAAAGTTGCAAAATCAAATTACCAAAGGTAATTGGGAAGTAACCCAATATTATGGCTATGACCCGAGAACTAAGACCTTATTTTATCAATCTGTAGAGAACGGCTCTACAGGTCGTGATGTATATGCCATAGGGCTAAACGGAAAGAACAAAAAACGCCTTTCTAAACAAGACGGAACCCATAGAGCTACTTTTAGTCCTGATTATACGTTGTTTATCAATACTTTTTCATCGGCGGTTGAGCCTCCGAAATATACACTGAATGAAGTTAGATCAGGTAAAGAAATTAAAACTATCATTGATAATATCGAACTTAAATCTCGGTTAGTACGCTATAACTTGCCTCAAAAAGAGTTTTTTGTGCTCAAGACAGAAAAAGGGCATGAGTTAAACGCATGGATGATTAAACCTAAAAATTTTGATGCGACCAAAAAATACCCGGTTTTAATGCACCAATACAGTGGGCCCGGGTCTCAGCAGGTAGATAATGCATGGAATAGCATGGATGATTATTTTCATTATTTACTGACTCAAGAGGGTTATATCATAATAACCGTTGACGGAAGAGGAACAGGATACAAAGGATCAGCGTTTAAGAAATGTATTTATAAAGAGTTGGGTAAATATGAAGTCGAAGATCAAATTGATGCGGCAAAAGTCATTAGCAAATATTCGTTTATTGACGAATCGCGTATCGGTATTTGGGGGTGGAGTTATGGTGGGTTTATGTCCACTAACTGTATATTGAAAGGAAATGATGTGTTTTCGTTGGCTGTTGCGGTGGCGCCGGTTACTACCTGGCGATTGTATGATACGATTTATACCGAGCGGTATATGCAAACCCCGCAAGAAAACCCAACGGGTTATGATCAAAACTCACCGCTTTTTTTTGCTAATCAGCTCAAAGGAGACTACTTGATTATTCACGGAAGTGCAGACGATAACGTACACGTGCAAAACACCATGCTAATGGTTGATGCGCTCATACAACACAACAAACAATTCGAATGGGCTATTTATCCCGATAAAAATCACGGAATCTATGGGGGAGCTACACGATTACAGCTTTATACCAAAATCAAAAACTTTATAACCCAAAAACTGTAAGGGTTAGTTAAAGTCTTTAAAAGGAAGCTTTAGCTGAATACCATATTTGGATGGGGCAGGGGTTGGAGAAGACTCATTATTTTTGATGCTTAGTCCTATGAGTCTTATTTTTGTGTCTAACGGAATTTGTGTGAGTAGCTCTAAGCCTATTTGGTTTAGTTGATTATAGTTTTCCATATAATCAGGAAGTGTTTTGCTTTTGGAAACCATTCGAAAATCACTATATTTAGCTTTAAGGGTAATTGTTTTTCCTTTAAAGTTATTTTTTTTGATACTACTAAAAAGATCTTGAGTTATGCCTTCTAATTTGTTCTGAAGTAACTCTATATCTCCAATATCTTGGTCAAACGTGGTTTCGCTACCTATTGATTTTCTTTTTCGGTTGGGGTTTACGACCCGGTGGTCGATGGCTCGGGCATTCAAATAATAGGTCTTTCCGGCTTTACCGAAATGCTCGATTAAAAAGTCTTCTGATTTTTGTTTTAAATCATAGCCTGTGTAAATGCCCATTTGATGCATTCGAGCTGCCGTTTTTTTACCTACTCCAAAAAAGCGTTCAATTTTAAGTCCTTCTACAAATCCCGTGGCTTTTTTGGGCGTAATGACATAAATTCCGTTGGGCTTGTTATAATCTGAGGCAATTTTTGCCAAGAATTTATTAAAAGAAACCCCTGCCGAGGCTGTAAGATCGGTGGTTAGGTATATTTTGTCTTTGATTTCAAGAGCGATATCTGTGGCAAAATCGATGTTTTTGTGGTTTTTAGTAACATCTAAAAAAGCTTCGTCAATCGAAAGAGGCTCAACTAAAGAGGTGTATTCTAAAAAAATCTTGCGGATTTGCTGAGAAACTTCTTTATAAACCCCAAATCTAGGAGGGGCAAAAATAAGCTCCGGACATTTTTTAAGAGCCGTTTGAGAAGGCATCGCTGAGCGCACCCCAAACTTTCGGGCTTCATAGCTGGCAGCTGCTACTACTCCTCTGCTACCCGAGTAGCCTACAGCCAAAGGCTTGCCCCTAAAAGAAGCATTATCTCTTTGTTCGATAGAGGCAAAGAAGGCATCCATGTCGATATGGATGATTTTTCTGGTCATTATCTGCAGGGTTTATTTTCTTCTTTGTTGAAAGAATTGCAACATTAATTCTGAACACGCTGATTCTAAAACACCGTTTTCTATTTGAGTTTTCGGATGAAGTTGCGCCCCCATAACTCTATATCCCCGCTGAAGGTCACTTGCTCCAAAAACTACTTTGTCGATTTGACTCCAATATAACGCTCCAGCACACATTTGGCAAGGTTCTAAAGTAATATAAATCGAACACCCTTTGAGATATTTACCCCCTAAAAAATTAGCAGCTGCGGTGATAGATTGCATTTCTGCATGAGCTGTTACATCGTTTAGAAGCTCAGTTAGGTTGTGTGATTTGGCAATAACTCGTTGATTGCACACCACAATGGCTCCTACCGGAACTTCACCTTTTCCGAAGGCTATTTCGGCTTCCAAAAGGGCTTTTTTCATAAAGTATTCGTCTGAGAAAATATTTTGCATACAAGTTAATTTCTTTCTTTTAGAATTTGGTTTACGATAAGCACTTCTTTCGGACTTAGTTGTTTTGAGCTTAATAAATGAAAAAGTTCGTGAGACGAAAATTTTTCGTATTCTTTTTTAACCTGAAGGATTTCCTTTTGGCTTTCGGGCGTTCCACCACCGATAAGGTCTTTTATAAACCCATAACGTTTCTTTTTAGAATACATGATTAGGGCTAATAAAGGTATGACAATTACTAAAAGAAATACGACTTTAACCATTACTAACTATAAAGGTAAGGAAGATAGCTTTAAAAATCAAAAAGCGAAACTCTATGGGTAGAATTTCGCTAATATTGTTAACCCTAAAAGGGTTTGTTATTTCTGCAAGTTTTTTGCTTCGATACTCATCGTAGCGTGAGGTACAACTCTCAAGCGTTCTTTGCCTATTAACTTTCCGGTTACTTTACAGATTCCGTAGGTTTTGTTTTCGATACGCACCAAAGCGTTTCTTAAATCACGAATGAACTTTTCTTGGCGGATGGCCAATTGTGAGTTAGCTTCTTTGCTCATAGTTTCGCTTCCTTCTTCGAAAGCTTTGAACGTAGGCGACGTATCGTCTGTTCCGTTGTTCAAATCGTTCATATAAGCACTTTTTATAAGCTCCAAATCATTTTGAGCCTTTTCGATTTTTTGTAAAATCAACTCTTTGAATTCTGCTAAATCGGCATCGGAATATCTGATTCTCTCTTCTATCATAGCTTAATTTATTTAAAAATTAGTAGTAAACTTTTGAGTCCGTCGAACTCAATTTCTGTGCCATTGTCTAAGCCTGACACGATTTGCAACTCATGTGTAAGCGTTTCTGTTTTGATGTATTCTATATTTGCTTGTATCGCTTGTGCGATGCTCTCTTGGGTTTGAATCTGAACGTTTACTTTGTCGGTAACCTCAAACCCTGAGTCTTTACGGATATTCTGAATTCGGTTGACAAGTTCTCTCGCGATTCCTTCTTTTCTTAACTCGTCAGAAACCGTAATATCCAGTGCTACTGTAATTCCGTTGTCTGAAGCTACCAGCCATCCCGGAATATCCTGCGAAGTAATCTCTACCTCTTGGCTTGACAATATAACACTATTTTTGTTAATTTCTATATGGATTTCTCCCTTTTTTTCTATTTCGCTTATTTGTTCTTGGTTGAATTTTTGTATTTCTTTAGAAATCAGACCCATATCTTTCCCGAATCGTGGGCCTAATGCCTTAAAATTCGGTTTGATTTGCTTTACCAATACGCCTGAAGCATCGTCTAAAAGCTCAATCTCTTTTACATTTACCTCTGCCTTAATTAAATCAGCAACCATCTGTATGTCGTGTTTTTGACCTTCGTCTAAAACAGGAATCATCACTTTTTGCAACGGTTGACGAACCTTAATCATTTCTTTTTTACGAAGCGAAAGTACAAGTGACGATATGGTTTGTGCATTTTGCATTCTTCTCTCCAAAGCCTTGTCTATGACACTTTGCACGTGTTTCGGAAAATCAGCCAAATGTACACTTTCGGAAGCTTCCTTTTGTGTAGCCGAGTTTAAATCTCTGTAAAGTTTTTCTGCATAAAACGGAGCTACAGGAGCGATTAATTTTGCTACAGTCTCCAAACAAGTATAAAGTGTTTGATAAGCGGAGATTTTATCTGTAGAATATTCTCCTTTCCAGAAGCGTCTTCTGCACAATCTCACATACCAGTTACTCAAATTCTCCTGAACAAAGTCAGAAATAGCACGAGTAGCTTTAGTAGGTTCATAGTCGTTATATGAATCATCTACGAATTTTATCAAAGTGTTCAGTTCTGATAAAATCCAACGGTCGATTTCCGGTCTTTCTGCCAGTGGCACTTCACTTTCGGAATAGTTGAATCCGTCAATGTTAGCGTACAAAGCAAAGAACGAATAGGTGTTATATAATGTTCCGAAGAATTTTCTGCGGACTTCTGCAATTCCGTCAAGGTCAAATTTGAGATTATCCCAAGGATTCGCATTCGAAATCATATACCAACGGGTAGCATCAGCTCCATATTCTTTCAGGGTTTCAAAAGGGTCAGCTGCATTGCCCAAACGCTTGGACATTTTTTGCCCGTTTTTGTCTAAAACCAATCCGTTAGACACTACGTTTTTATAAGCTACACTATCAAAAACCAAGGTTGCGATAGCGTGCAGCGTATAAAACCAACCACGTGTTTGGTCAACCCCTTCTGCAATGAAATCTGCCGCCCCCCAAACCCCCAAAGGGGGCTTTTTGAGCACCTGAATAATTTTGTCTAAAACTTCGTTTGTATTTTGCAATACCTCTTCATTAGAAAAACGAAGAACTGCATATCCTTTTTTTGCAAGAAAATCTTCTCTTATTTTATCGTTTTCTTTTACCAGAGAGTCGTTGTGATATCCACCATCTATTTCAACCACTATTCTTCTTGACAAGCAGACAAAATCAACAATATAATTGTCTATTAAATGTTGTCTTCTGAATTTATATCCTTCAAGTTGTTTTCCTTTAAGGCACTCCCACATAATCTTTTCAGCTTCTGTAGGGTTATCTTTATTTGTTTTTGCATTTTCTTTTAAAAGTTCATAATTTAACTTGTCGGCTGTTTGATAACCAAAGTTATCTCCCCCTCCTTGGGAGGGGGCTGGGGGGAGGCTAAACGGATAATGCCATTGTGCATAAGGCATTGCTCCCGAATCAAACCAAACGTCAATCAAATCAGTTTCTCTATGCATCGGTTTTCCTGACGGAGATGCCAATACGATTTTATCAACTACATTTTTATGAAGGTCTATCAAATCGTAATTTTCTTCAGATAAGTCACCAACTGCAAAGTTTTGGAACGGATTTTCGCTCATCAAACCTTTTTCAACCGATTTGTTGATTTCGTTTACTAATTCTTCAACCGAACCGATACAGATTTCTTCGGTTTTGTCTTCGGTTCTCCAAATCGGAAGTGGAATTCCCCAATATCTTGAACGAGACAAGTTCCAATCATTTGCATTTTTTAGCCAGTTACCAAAACGACCTTCTCCGGTTGCTTTTGGCTTCCAGTTGATGGTTTGGTTGAGTTCAAACATACGGTCCTTTACTTCCGTAACTTTGATAAACCAAGAGTCTAACGGATAGTACAAAATCGGTTTGTCGGTTCTCCAACAGTGTGGGTAACTGTGAACGTATTTTTCGACCTTGAAGGCTTTGTTTTCTTCTTTCAGACGAATAGCGATTTCTACATCTACCGATTTTTCTGGAACCTCATCATCGTTGTAATATTCATTTTTAACGTATTTTCCTGAAATATCTCCTAATCCGTCAATAAACTTCCCTTGTAGGTTAACAAGCGGAACAGCATTGCCATCTTTGTCTAAAACCAGCAACGGAGGCACTTCTGGAGTAGCTTCTTTAGCCACTTTAGCATCGTCTGCACCAAAAGTTGGTGCGGTATGCACAATTCCTGTTCCGTCTTCAGTAGTTACAAAATCACCCGAAATTACTCTAAAAGCATTTTCAGGATTTTGATACGGAAGAGCAACCGGAATGAGTTGTTCGTATTTTATACCTACTAAATCTTTACCTTTTGCTTCGGCTATGATTTGGTAAGGATATTTCTTTTTATTTATGTGATTAACTTCGTTACGTAAAAATTTAATTTGTGTAGAATTAATTCCTAATAATTTATAAGCTTCTTCAAATCTGTCCTGAAGTTTATACTCATTCATAATAAGTCTACTAAACTTGTCAAACAACTCATCATCTACTTTCCTGTTTAAAATTAATTCTAATCTATCTTTTGCAGAATATCCTCCCAATTTAACTTTGTCTGGGAAAGGCACATTATTTGGAATTTCAAAATATTTTCCTCCAAATTGTTTTTCAACAAGATTTTTAGCGATAACAACATTATTTATACTTTCCTCATAATATTGGTTAAAAGTTTTGACTAAAACATAGTCAATCTTTGGTCCAACTGTAAGGGCTGTATTGCTCGGAAGCGTCCAAGGAGTAGTCGTCCAAGCTAAAAAGTGAATGTCTCCGAAACTTTGTAGAAAGCTCGGTAGCGTTTCATTTTTAGCTTTGAATTGAGCTACAACCGTTGTATCAGTTACATCTCGATACGTTCCCGGTTGGTTTAATTCGTGAGAAGACAAACCCGTTCCTGCTTTTGGCGAATACGGCTGAATGGTGTAACCTTTATACAACAAGTTTTTGTCGTAAATCTGCTTTAGCAACCACCAAACCGATTCCATATATTTGGATTTGTAGGTGATGTACGGGTTTTCCATATCCACCCAATAGCCCATTTTTTCGGTTAGGTCATTCCAAACATCGGTATAACGCATCACGGTTCTTTTACACGCTTCGTTATATTCTTCTACAGAGATTTTCACTCCGATATCTTCTTTGGTGATTCCGAGTTCTTTTTCGGTTCCGAGTTCTACCGGAAGTCCGTGTGTGTCCCATCCGGCTTTACGTTTTACCTGAAAGCCTTTTTGGGTTTTATAGCGACAAAAAATATCTTTGATAGCACGAGCCATTACGTGATGAATTCCCGGAAGTCCGTTAGCAGACGGAGGTCCTTCAAAAAAAACATAAGGTGTTTTCCCTTCACGGGTTTCGATACTTTTTTGAAAAATATCGTTTTCTTTCCAATATTTTAGAATTTCATCAGCTACAACAGGCAAATCAAGGCCTTTGTATTCCGCAAATTTAGTACTCATTATTATTCCTTTCAGATTAAGAGTGCGAATTTACAACTTTTTGATTTTATTCGGTTGTAATTTTATTAAAATGAGCCAAAAGTTCTGGTTTATAGTCGATTTGTAACTTTTGAGCGGTGTTTTGATTTTGACTATTTATAACGGGCAGTATAATATAATAAGGTAAGGGTAAAAACTTTTTTACTATTTAAGTCTATAAGCTGATAAAAATTTGTTTTCATCAGTGAACCATCCTTATCCTTTACAGCTTAATATCCTATCGTCTCCATAGACAAACCAGCACACTACGAATACATTTACGATTACAAAAGTAAAATCAGGGAGGTTTCCTTTTTTGTAGACAACAAGCTTTACAAAAAAGAGACTTACACCTATAACGACAAGGGTTGGGTAGCCCAGCGGGAGATGTTGATACCTGGTCGATCATTTATACCGGTAGAGCGTTGGAGGATCATACAACAGTTTAACGAATATGGCGATATCATAAAAAGCTAAAACGTATGATAAGAATGAAAAGCTATACAATGAACGGTTTTATGAATATGATAAATATAATAACTGGATTAAATGTGACATATACCTTGAGGGAGTGAGAACTGATCCCCCTACTGCGGTTGCCGACCGCATTATAGAATATTATGGAGAATAAAAATGTGAAAACGGTAACATACTCTACCAAATAATTCTTTTTCAAAATCAAAATAAAAAAACCTCCAAATCATTGATTTAGAGGTTTTTGTAATTTGTGCGGGCGAAAGGACTCGAACCTTCACACCTTGCGGCACCAGATCCTAAGTCTGGCGTGTCTACCAATTTCACCACGCCCGCAATTGGCTTGCTCGATTAGGAGAGTGCAAATATACGCATAAAATGAAAATAACAAAGATAAAATTAAAATTATTTTAATGACTTTTATCAGGTCTTAATAAACCTATATTTCTTATCTTTGACCCCTAATATATAGGTTTATAATTTAATTTCAATGAAAGCACCTACTTTTTCAAGACAAGATTCGCTTAAGTTTTTTAGAACACTTAATACCCGCGTGAACAATTATTTTAAAGAAAACAACATCAAAAAATCGGGTAACTGGAGGCTTCACCTCAAAACCTTCATCATGTTCGCCCTGTTTTTGGGTCCTTATTTTTTGATTCTTACCCTTGATATATCTGATTGGTGGAAACTGCTTTTTTCGGTAGTTATCGGGATCGGAATGGCAGGAGTAGGGATGAATGTGATGCATGATGGTAATCACGGATCCTACTCTTCGAAGCCTTGGGTAAATAAAATCATGGGCTCAAGTATTTATATTCTAGCCGGAAACGTATATAACTGGCAAGTGCAGCACAACGTATTGCACCACACCTATACTAATATTCACGGGCATGACGAAGATTTGGATGCCGGGAGAATTATCCGTTTTACCAAAGAAGCAGAATGGCATCGTTTTCATAAATTCCAACATTATTACTCGGTTTTCTTATACGGATTATTGACTTTTAACTGGGCTATAACAACTGATTTCAAACAGATGAAAAACTATCTGAAAAGAAAACTATCGTACGGAGAGTTTAAAAGCCCAGCTACTCAGTGGACTATATTGCTCATTACCAAAGCTATTTATTTTTCGATTTGGTTGGTTGTACCAATGATTTTAGGAATAGCGTGGTGGAAGGTGCTTATTGGTTTTTTTGTGATGCATTATGTGGCCGGGCTTATTTTGAGTGTAGTGTTCCAATTGGCTCACGTGGTCGAACAGACGCACAACCCTGTGCCGAATGAAGATGGCGAAATCGAGAATACTTGGGCTATACATCAACTTTATACCACAGCTAATTTTGCTCCGAAAAACCGCTTGATGAATTGGTACACCGGAGGGTTGAATCACCAAATCGAGCACCACATTTTCCCGAACATAAGTCACGTTCATTACGGTAAAATAGGAGAAATAGTAAAAGAAACAGCCCTCGAGTTTAATTTGCCTTATTATGAGTTTAAAACCACTCGCGAGGCGATTGCATCACACTTTAGGCATCTGAAAGAACTAGGAGTAGAACCTGCAACCGCATAATTTATGAAGCATTTATTGTCAGACCGCATCAATAATCTTGAAGTTTCTCAGACCTTGGCCATGGCTGCCAAAGTGAGAGAACTCAAAGCAGAAGGCAAAGACATCATCAGTTTGAGTCTGGGAGAGCCTGATTTCAACACGCCTGATTTTGTCAAAGAGGCAGCCAAAACAGCCATTGACGAAAATTATAGCACCTATGCACCGGTTGACGGTTATGTAGAATTGCGAGAGGCGATTGCGACCAAATTCAAAAGAGACAATCAGCTGGATTATAAGCCTTCGCAAATTGTGGTTTCGACAGGAGCTAAACAATCGCTTTATAACGTAGCGCAAGTGTTGCTCAACCCCGGAGATGAGTGTATTTTGCCTGCTCCTTATTGGGTGAGTTATTTCGAGATTGTGAAAATGGCTGACGCTAATCCTGTAGTGGTGCCGACTTCGGTTGAAACTGATTTTAAGATTACCCCCGAACAACTCGAGCAAGCCATCAGCGAGAAAACCAAAATGATTATGTTCAGCTCGCCTTGCAACCCGAGCGGATCTGTATATAGCAAACAAGAGCTTACTGCTTTGGCAGAAGTGCTCAAAAAGCACCCCAATATTTTTGTGGTGGCAGACGAAATTTACGAACATATCAGCTTTGCTAAAAACTTCTGCTCTATGGCTTCGATAGACGGAATGTATGACCGAACCATTACCGTAAATGGTGTGTCTAAAGCTTTTGCTATGACCGGATGGAGAATTGGTTATATCGGTGCGCCTGAGTTTATTGCCAAAGCTTGTACCAAAATGCAAGGTCAAGTAACCAGCGGAGCTAATTCTATCGCACAGCGAGCAACCATAGCTGCCGTATTAGCAGAGCCAAAAGTATTAGATTATATGCTTGCGGAATTCAAAAAACGCAGAGATTTGGTAGTGGGCTTGCTGCAAGAAATCCCTAATGTAAAGACAAACATCCCCGAAGGTGCTTTTTATGCTTTTCCGGATGTTTCGTGGTATTTCGGGAAAACCTTGAAAGGAAAGCACATCAAAGACAGTCAGGATTTGGCAATGTATCTTCTGGAAGAAGCCAATGTGGCTACCGTTACCGGAGCTGCTTTTGGTAGCCAAAACTGCATTCGTCTCTCGTATGCCACCAGTCAAGATTTATTGACAGAGGCACTGCGCAGAATAAAAGAAGCTTTAACTCAATAATATAAACTACACATTTAAAGGATTCGCCTTAAAAATTATTTCTTGCATAAAATATACCCATGAAAAATTTAGTTGAAGAACTACAATGGAGAGGTCTGGTTCACAACATCATTGACGGAACAGAAGAACAACTACTCAAAGAAGCGACCACGGCATATATCGGTTTTGATCCTACTTCAGATTCTTTACATATCGGGAGTTTGGTGCCGATCATTCTATTAGTACACCTTAGGAACTATGGGCATCGTCCTGTGGCATTAGTAGGCGGTGCAACCGGAATGATAGGCGACCCGTCGGGGAAATCTGATGAGAGAAACCTGCTTACCGAAGAAATATTAGAGCAAAACGTGGCTGGCATCAAAAGAGTGCTTTCTCGTTTTTTAGACTTTGAAGCCACTGATGCTCATGCACCTTTGCTGGTGAATAACTATGACTGGATGAAAAACTTTTCGTTCATCGACTTTGCTCGTGATGTGGGCAAACGTATCACGGTTAACTATATGATGGCGAAAGATTCTGTCAAAAAGCGGTTTGCTGCTGATGGAACCGGAATGTCGTTTACCGAATTTACCTACCAGCTTATTCAAGGATATGATTTCTATCATTTGTATAAAAACTATAACTGTTTGGTGCAAATGGGAGGTTCAGACCAGTGGGGGAATATCACTACCGGAACCGAACTTGTAAGGCGTATGGGTGACGAAGAGGCAAAAGCCTATGCGCTTACTTGCCCACTGGTGACCAAAGCAGACGGAACTAAATTTGGCAAATCTGAAGGCGGAAACATTTGGCTTGATGCCGATAAAACTTCGGTATATAAGTTCTATCAGTATTGGATAAACACCTCGGATGCCGATGCAGAAAAATACATCAAAATATTTACGTTTCTTGATCAAATAACCATCCAAAGCTTGATTGAAGAGCATCAGCAAGCCCCTCATTTGAGGGTTTTGCAAAAACGATTAGCAGAAGAAATCACCACTTTTGTACATTCGAAAGAAGAACTAGACAAAGCCATCGAAGCTTCGAACATACTCTTCGGAAACTCTACGGCAGAAGATTTAAAGAAATTGGATTCCGCAACCTTTTTGGAGGTTTTTGAAGGAGTGCCTCAGGCAGAAATTGCCATGAGCGAATTAGAAAGCGGAATTGATATCATAGAGGTGCTCAATGCTAAATCGGGATTTTTAAAGTCAAACGGAGAAGCACGTAGAGCTTTATCAGAAAATTCTATTTCGGTTAATCGCGATAAGATACAGGAAGGATTCTTGCTTTCTAAAAATGATTTGATCAACAACCAATTTGTTTTGTTGCAACGAGGAAAGAAAAATTATTTTGTGTTGGTGTTTTTATAATAGGCTGAATTGCATATGCGCTGATGATGGTTGCTTAGGTTCAGCTTTTTACTTGCTCACTATTTCACTAATTTCAAGCATAAAAAAATCCCGCTATTGGCGGGATTCGTTTTTTTAAAGGTCGCAAAAATTATTCAGCGATTTCTTCTTCTACAGCCTCGATTGAGTCTTCTACTTCTTCAGCGAATTCTTCGATAGCCTCAGTAGCGTCGTGAGCTGTTTCTTCAACAGTCTCGATCGCGTCTTGAGTAGTTTCTTCTACAGCTTCTTGGTTTGCATCTTTACAAGAAACAACAGCCAACAAAGCAACTGCAGCTAAACTTAAAACAACTTTTTTCATCTTACTTAAAATTATAAGGTTAATTATTAATTCACGGCAAAGATATAACTTTTTTGATTCAAAAATTAATTCTCTTAAATTTTTTTATTCATCTTACGATTCTGAATTCCAAAAGATTATAGGCTTGCTTAATTGTATATCAAGCGAATTATGTGCCAAAAAGCTATTAACGTTTATTTTTACGGTTGGTTTTTTTCGGATATACGATTTTCATTTCGTCAATCAAGTGTTTTGCTCCTGCATATTTGTCGATAATAAAGAGCACATATCTAATATCAACCATGATGTTCCTGCAAATCGCCGGGTCATAATGTATGTCGCTCATAGTGCCTTCCCATACGCGGTCAAAATTAAGCCCTATCAGGTTGCCGTGAGCATCCAGGGCAGGGCTACCCGAGTTTCCGCCGGTGGTGTGATTGGTGGCAATAAAATTCACAGGCATTTTTCCGTCTTTTCCGTATATCCCATAATCTTTATTGTTATAAAGCTCAATGAGTTTTTCTGGCACATCAAATTCATAATCGCCCGGGATATATTTTTCCATCACGCCCTGCAGATAGGTGACCGGCTCATAACGCACCGCATCACTCGGCGAGTATCCATCTACTTTACCAAAGGTAATGCGCATCGTGCTATTGGCATCCGGAAAGATTCTGGCATCCGGAAACAAGTCTAAGATTGCCTTCATATATTCACGTTGTGTAGCACTAATTCTGCTATTGATTTGCTCATACTGCGGATATACATCACTCAAGAACTTTTGAGCGGCTTTCTTTACTAGTGCATACGCTTTATCGTCATTAAGTTTTTGGATGACTTCTTCTGGGATGCCCGATAAAAGCTCTTGCAAGCCCTGGTAGCTCAGGAGTTTTGAATCGGAATACAGCTCAGCGGCCAAGTCGTTATAGTCTAACGCAGCAAATTCAGACGGAATATGCTCAGCAAAAGATCGGTTGACATATACAGCCATTACCTTCTCGAATACTTGTTGATCTACTTGGGCGTTAAAATCTTTATAGAAACCTTCGAGCGAAGCAATCGTGTTGGCTTTTCGGTCGTTAAAAGATTGCTCTCCTCTTATTTCATAAACCTGCTCTAACTGGTGCAGGCGATAGGCAGTGGTGAGTAATTCTACATTTCGTAGAAAGGTTTCTACAAAAACATCATACGAAACAGCTATATTTTCGATTTGTTTATAATCTCTTTCGAAGTCGGCAAGCAAATGGCCATATAGATTTTGTTTACCTTGCTGGTTCATACGTTGGGTAAACTGTTTTTCGAAATCACGTTTTATTTGCAAGGCGCCGCTTTTTTCCAGCCCTTGTTTTTCTCCGATCCATTTTTTCCAAGCGTTGGCAATACGTGCAAACTTGGTCGCATACTGGATTTTGATGGTTCGGTCGCCTCGCATATACTCATCCATCACTTGCAAAGCGTTGTCTCTGATTTCGATTTTAACCGGGTTGAGGTTATTGATGGTCTGCTCGACAGCATACGACGGAAGATATTCCATCGTTCTACCTGGAAAACCAAACACCATGGTGAAATCATCTTCTTGGATGCCACTTAGCGAAATGGGTAAATAATGCTTAGGCTTGTAGGGTACGTTATCTTCGGAGTAGGCTGCCGGGCGGTTGTTTTTGTCGGCATAAATTCTGAAAAGGGCAAAATCTCCGGTGTGTCTTGGCCAGACCCAATTGTCTGTGTCTGAGCCAAACTTGCCGATAGACGATGGCGGTGCACCCACTAATCGTACATCTTTATAGACTTCGGTAACAAACAAAACATATTGATTGCCTTCAAAAAACGAACGAATACTGATGTTCTGATAACTTTCTTTGGGGTAGCTGTTAGAAAGCCTGGAAGTGTTTTCCTGTATTTTTTTGTTTTTGGCTTCTTCTGTACTCAATACTTCTACACCCTCAAGAATTTGAGGGGTTACATCTTCGATTTTTATTACAAAAGTAGCTGTCAAATCGGGGTTGGGTAGCTCTTCTTCTTGGCTCATGGCCCAAAAACCATCTTCGAGATAATCGTTTTCGAGGGTCGAATGGACTTGGATTTCTCCATAACCACAGTGGTGGTTAGTGAGCAATAGCCCGTTGGGAGAAATCATCTCAGAGGTGCATCCGCCATCAAAATGAACGATGGCATCTTTGATGCTTGATTTGTTGTGGTTATAAATGTCTTTGGCCGAAATTTTCATGCCGAGCTGTTTCATTTCTTTTTCGCGCTCGCCTTCAAGCATTGACGGAATCCACATACCGCCTTGTTGGGCAAAAGCTGAAAATGATACTAAAATAAAGAGTAAACGAAATAGTTTCATAACAGATAGTGATTTTTATAAAGCTCGCAAGTTACAATTTTTAGGTTTAAACTGGAGGGTTTTACTGCGGATTTGTCGCTTAAAGTCATTCTGAATCTCATTCAGTCTCTATAACTATATCTGTGCATCTTTGGCAAACACAAGAGTATATAAAAGAGAAAAGGAAGCACTCCTGCTTCCTTTCCCTTTTTGAAGAGCTTCCCCTCCAAAAAAACCACCTTACTCAATACTAACTTTTTTATCTTATTGTAAAACTCTAAAATAATGTATTAGTTATGTATTTAATTAAATAGAAAGAACTGTGCCAAACTCCCCAAAGACAGCACAAAGCCTTGAAACCCAAATAAAATCAAGATTTGCAAGGCTTTTTGACCACTACAAGGCATACAGATGAACTAAAAAGCGTGGAATTGAGCCACGACGCAACGTGGAAAGTGGGGCATTTTATTTGTTTATTTGCTTATTTGCAAATGTGTTTATTTGCATATTCGCTGGGAGCAGCTACCTATATCGACCTTTCTATAAGCAGACGTAGATATAGTTTGCAAGCTCGACCCTTTGTCAAGCTGAACTTGTTTTCAGCTTCTATAAGCAGACGTAGATATGTTTGCAGATTTATTTGTTATATGCGATTTTGAACTACCACTCCGAACCACAACAAAGAAAACAAACTGAAATTTAATGTTTCACTTTAGGGAAACTTTCTTTATCTTTGCATTGTGGACAAAAATCAGAAATATAGAAAGATTACGTTTTACAAAAACTACTTTCAGGACTTCTTCGACAAACAAAACAAAAAAGTTAAAGCAAAAATCATTTGGACTTTTGATCTGGTTGAAGGCTTGCAGAGAGTTCCGGAAACCTATCTTAAACACATCGTAAACACAGAAGGACTTTATGAAATCTGAGTTCAATTAGGAAACGACATTTTTAGAATTTTCTGTTTTTTTGACCAAGGACAATTGGTTGTTTTAGCAAACGGATTTCAAAAGAAAACTCAAAAGACACCAAAGAAAGAAATTGAAATGGCACTTAAAATAAAAGCAGAATATGAAAACGAAAAATAAGAACTTAATGACACTAGAAGAGTTCAAAGAAAAGAACTACGGAAAACGTGGTACAAAAGAACGTGACGAGCTTGAAGCAGGTTATGAAGCGTTTAAAATTGGTGCGTTGATTCACGACACTCGCATAGAAATGGGAATGACACAAGAACAACTTGCAGAAAAGGTTGGAACAACCAAATCTTATATTTCTAAAATTGAGAACAATATAAAAGAAGCTCGCATTTCGACACTTCAAAAAATTATTG
>CAYPCZ010000022.1:0-31885 GCA_964409345.1 uncultured Flavobacterium sp.
AATGTCAATATCAATTTGCAAGAGCTTAGTCAAGGTACGTATATCGTTAAGGTCAGAACGCAAAGCGGTGAGGTGATGACCAGTAAGGTTATAAAACATTAAATCCTCACCCCCGGCCCCTCTCCAAAGGAGAGGGGAGCCGTAACCCTTAAAAAAAACTATAACAAACAAAAAAGTAATACAAAACAATAAGCTGAACAACATAGGTAACAAACTCCCCTCCTTCGGAGGGGCTGGGGGAGGCTTTAGTGAATTTGTGAGTGATAATTTCTAATTACAATTCCCTTTGCTTATCTTTGCTTAACTAGTTTAATATGCTGTTTATGGAATTTATTTCGGTTTTTGATATGCTTAAGATTGGTGTAGGGCCCTCGAGCTCGCACACCTTAGGGCCGTGGAGGGCAGCGGAAGAGTTTTTAAAAGAGCTTCACCAGAAAGAGTTTTTTGATACGACCAAAACCGTAAGTGTCGATTTATATGGTTCGCTTTCTCTTACAGGTATAGGGCACGCTACAGATTTGGCTCTTGTTTTGGGGCTGAGCGGAACCGACCCCGAATATATTCCGATGGAAGATATCGACACCATTATTGCAGAGGTTAAAACCAGCAGCCAAATTAACTTAGCAGGCAAAAAACTAATTCCCTTTGATTTTGATTCAGCCATTGTTTTTCATAAAACCTTTTTACCATACCACGCCAACGGACTCACCTTTAATGCGTTTTTAGAAGATGGCTCTGTCTATAACTCTACATTCTATTCGATAGGGGGCGGATTTGTAGTGAAAGAAGAAACAGACCTTATCGGAACTGAGATAGATGCCAAACAAGTTCCTTATCCGGTAGAAAAAGGTGAGGAGTTGCTCAGGTATGCTCTTACTGAGAAGAAAAAAATATCTGAGATTGTTACCGAAAACGAGAGAGTTTTTAGAACCGATAAAGAGATTTCCTCAGAATTGCAACGCATCTGGGATACGATGCTTGAGTGTATGTATATGGGTTGTCATACCGAAGGAACACTACCCGGTGGGCTTAACGTAAGGCGAAGAGCATTTGATATTCACAAAGAGTTGATGCCACAAAAGCAATATGACAATCCGCAAGAATGGATTGCGACCATCAGAAAAACAGAAGTGAAATTCCGACAGATACTCAAATGGGTAAGTTGTTTTGCTCTGGCCGTAAACGAAGTAAACGCTGCTTTAGGGCGCGTGGTAACAGCTCCGACTAACGGAAGCGCCGGAGTTATCCCCTCTGTATTGATGTATTATTTGGTAATCGAAAATCATCAAGCCGGAAACGATGAAATTGAGCAATTTTTGAAAGTAGCCGGAGAGATAGGAAGTATCTTTAAAAAAGGAGCAACTATTTCGGCAGCTATGGGCGGTTGCCAAGCAGAAATTGGCGTATCATCGGCTATGGCAGCAGCGGCCTTGTGTGAGCTTATGGGAGGAACACCCGAACAGGTTTCGGTAGCTGCCGAAATAGCCATGGAGCACCATTTGGGTCTTACTTGCGATCCTATTGCAGGATTGGTTCAGATTCCGTGTATTGAGCGAAACACTATGGGAGCTATCAAGGCTATTAATGCGGCAGAACTTGCTCTAACTACTGATGCCAAAAACGTAAAAGTACCACTAGATAAAGTGGTAGCAACCATGTGGCAAACCGCTCAGGATATGAATAACAAATACAAAGAAACCTCTGAAGGAGGTTTGGCTGTAGCTGTAAATATTTCTGATTGCTAAAGCAAGTCGGGCTGATTTGTATTGATGTATTTTCCTTTTTTGCTTCCTTGATAGATTTCGTATTTGACCAGTCGGGTTTCTAATTTTCCGTTAAAAAGCTTTATTTTTCGAGAAGGCTTAAGCCCCACATATTTTAAAGCCTCAAGGTTAGCCGTGATAAACCAAGCTTGTGTTCCCGGATAATTTTGTTTAAAAGTATCGCCTATTTCTCTATAAAAACGCTCCATGTCTATATCCAAACGCTCGCCGTACGGAGGGTTAAAAAGCATGTGTAACGGAGTATCGGTTTCTTTTTTGGTGTCAAAAAAGTTGAGCTGTTCAATACTTACATATTCGTCAAGATTAGCATTTTTGAGGTTATCTTTTGCTTTGATTACCGCCGAAGGAGCTTTGTCATATCCTTTAATGGTGTGATAAAAGTCTCGGGTTTTTTGCAGTAGCGAATCGGTTATTTTGTCAAATAAGTCGTTGTCCCAATCGTTCCATTTTTCGAAAGCAAATTCTTTCCGGTTAATGTTTGCCGGGATGTTTGAGGCAATCATAGCTGCCTCGGCCAGTATGGTTCCGCTACCGCACATCGGATCCAGAAAATCACACTGCCCATCCCAACCCGAGAGCAGGAGCATTCCTGCTGCTAATACTTCGTTTATGGGGGCAATATTAGTTGCGGTGCGATATCCTCGGTGATGAAGCGAACTTCCTGAGGTGTCAAGGGCTACAGAACAACTCTCGTTTTGGATATGAATATTGATTCGCAAATCAGGATAATCTTTGTCGATACTAGGGCGTTTGCCCATGCGGTCTCTGAACTGGTCAACAATGGCGTCTTTGGCTTTTAGGGCTACAAATTGCGAATGATTAAACATCTCAGAGTTTACCGTAGTATCAATCACAAAACTTTTGTGAGCCGACAGGTACTCAGACCAATCAATACTCTGAATGCCTTTATACAGACTTTGCTCGTTAAAGGCTTTGAATTCTTTGATGGGCTTAAGAATCTTTAGAGCTGTACGCAAAGCAATATTGGCTTTATACATAAAGCCTTTGTCTCCATAAAAACTCACCATTCTTACTCCGGTTTCTACTTTTTGAGCTCCCAAGTTGCGCAGCTCTTGTGCTAATATCTCTTCAAAACCAAACAAGGTTTTGGCTATCATTCTAAAATTGTCGTTCATTTTTTCTTTTTATAGGCATTTCCATTTCGAAGACCTAAACTAATTTGTTTGCATTTCTAAATATCTTTTCTATACGTTTTCCTTCGTTTATGAATCTCCGGATTGAAGTTCTTCCAGAGCGCCAGAATTTTTTTGTTTTCTTCGAGTTGCGGATTGGTTTCTATCCATTCGATGTTGTGTTTTCTATACACTTTTTCAAGTTCTCTAAAGAGCAACGAAGTAACGCCTTTGTTCTGATAATCCGGATGTATGCCGATGAGATAAAACTCTACGTTTTTGCTATGTTTTAAGGCTTTAACAAGATGCAGAAACCCAAACGGAAATAATCTTCCTTTGGCTTTCTGAAATGCGTGGGAAAGCGAAGGTATGGTCACGGCAAAAGCTACGAGTTCGTTGGTTTTGTTATCTATCACACACGAGATAAACTCCGGGTTAATAAGCGGAATGTATTTCTTTTTGTAATGGTCAATCTGAAACTTTTCGATAGGCACAAAGCTCTGCAATACTTTATAGCTTTCGTTAAGAAGGGCAAACATTTTGTCGGCATAAGGCATGATTTCTTTGGTTGATTTAAAATTCAACGACGATACATCATATCTTTTTTCGATTAGCTTCGAAAGCTTTATAGCGTGATCAATATTGACTTCTTTAATGTTGAATTTGTACTCGAGCCACCCGGCTTCTTTTTTAAAACCAAGAGCTTCTAAGTGTTTGGGGTAGTAGTCATAGTTATACAAACCAATCATGGTGGCCAACTGATCAAAACCTTCTGTGAGCATTCCGGCTTTATCCATATTAGTAAAACCTACCGGGCCTTCGATATATTCTAAATTATTGGCCTTACCCAGCTCGATTACCTGATTGAGTAAAGCTTTAGAGACTTCTTGGTCATCAATAAAATCAATCCAACCAAAGCGAACCTTTGGTTTTTGTTGTTGATTAACTTCGATTTGGTTGATAATCCCGGCTACTCGACCTACAATTTTATGGTTTTTATAAGCCAGATAAAAATGAGCTTCTACGTTTTCGAAAATCGGATTGCTTTTAGAAAAACCACGCAATTCATCTTTGATAATAGGAGGCACCCAATACGGATTATTTCGGTATAGTTTGAATGGAAACTTGATAAAGCGAAGCAAATCGCTGCGTCTTGTAACTTTTTTTATTGTAATCATACGATAAAATTATTCAGAAGCAGGTGAGTCTTGCAGCTCTTCTGTCCCTGAGTTTTTCTTTTCTTTTTTGTCGTTTTCGCTTGGCGTGCTTTTAAAAATTATAACATCTTCATAGTTGAGAGTAAACCGCCACGAAGCGCCAATTCCTCCGTAGATGATATTTCTGGTCTCGTGAATGTTTTTTCCGATAGAAATATCCAATTGCAGATCATCAGCGAGCAAATATGCCGCCCCGCCTCTAAAGATAAAATCTTTTTGATAATCACTGGTATAGCCTTGTATTTCTGCAAAACCACTCCATCTTGCGTCAAAACTTTTGGTGGCAGTCAGTATGCCTCCCAGGGTTCTGTAATCAGAGGTAATGTTATTGGCTATCAGGTTAGTTACAAAAACCCAGCCTCCGCTAAAGTGGTTCTGAAGAGCAACCATTACTTTTGGGCTTATAAGCGACTCGTCTTCGGGAATATAAGGATTGTTTTCGAAGTTAAAATTAGCTCCTGCATACACCGCAACTGCCGGTAAAAATTGTCTCCATCGGAAACGCTGATTGGCTTTCCAGCTATAAACATTTACTTTTTCTTCGTAATTTTTAAAAGGATCATAAATCAAATATTTGAATCCTAACGTAGTAGTTCTGAGGTAACTTCTGCGCTCTGAGGCAAACGAAGGCACTTTATAAGAATCGTTTTGGTATTGTATCTCACCAATAAACTCTAGTTCTTCTTTCCAAAACCCGTAGCGAATATCCAAATCAGCAAAAAATCCATTTATTCTGGCATCGCTCACTTCGTGTTTTTCGTTGATGTATGACAAACCTCCTTCGGCCTGAAAAATTGTTTTTCCTACGGCAAAAGCACCAAAAGATTCACCGGGTCTGTTGGAGTTAATCACATCGGTATACTGAGAGTAAACATTTTGATTAGCAAAGGCTAAGATCAACAGCATCGAGAAACATAATGACTTCATCATATTATTAAGGTTAAATCAAAGTCAAATGTAAGATTTTTTATTCAGGATTTAGAGCTTACGAATCAGTAATTTTTAGAAACGGTTTAAAGTTTAAGATATAAAGAAATTTTAATTTTATCAATACATTCCAAAAATTAAAACAAACTCCTAAAAACAAATGCTTTTAGGAGTTATGTCAATTAAATAAAAATCTTAATAAGCAATAAACAACATTTTTATTGTTTAACAACTTTTAGTGTCTTAACCATTCCGTCAGCTTTTACTTTTACCAGATAATTTCCTGTCGGCAAAATTGACATATCTATCCGGACATCGGTTGAATTTACCGTTTCCGAGATAAGAGTCTGTCCTAACATATCGGTTACTTCGACACCTGTAATCTCATTACTATACGAAAGATTAAAAATCTTATTAACAGGGTTCGGATATGCCATAAATGATCTTTCATCAAAATCTACATTGCTTAATGTTACTTCTACAAAAACAGCCAAGGCATCACTTTCACATCCCTCTATTGTTTGAGTAACATAATAAGTCATTTGATCAACTGCTTCTGTTGTAGCAGGGATTTCTGTGGTAAGATCGGAATCTGAATACCAGACAAAATAAGCTCCCGGTTCTCCGTTAACAAACAAAACTGCAAGTGTCTGACCTTGTACAAGTGTCTGTGGTGAATCTCCTGTCGGTGCGTCAAAAGTATAAAAAGGATAACAGCATCCCCAATATTCGTGTATTTCGATTATAATTTCTCCTTCTTCACATTCATTTTTTTGAAATATCCCGATAATGGTTTCTGTTTCTTCTACAATGTCATCTAAAAAAGTAACAACAGGAATAATTACAGAAGTCTCCCCCGCAGGGATAGTAATAACGGTAGGCAAAGGCAGATAATCAATACCATAGGTCGCCGTACCTCCCCAATCTACTTCAAAGGTATGGTCAAAATCTAAAGGTTCAGCAATAGAAAAAATCATCTCACCAGCCTCCAGGCAACCCTCAACAACTCCGGTTCCTCCATAGGCATAATTGATCTCAGCATCTACAATTGCTCCTGCCGAATAGAAGCCGTTTTCCTGCAAAAGTACCCAGGAATCATGTTCAGCATCTTCTACATCAGCAAGCATCAATTTAATGGTATAAGTCTCACAGGGGATTACTTCCGCCTGTGCACTAAGCATAACCGTATATCCGTCCATTACATTATCGAAATCTCCTTCACAATTATCAATAAAAAGACTGCAATTCGCACCCTCAAAGCCGGTAGAAGGACAGGTGTCCCCACAATTGACAGTACTCGTACATATTCTGGTAGAAGGCGTTCCGGTCGGAGCTACAGCCATATTGTATTCTCCGTCTATACCCGGACCCATAATAAAAAAGGCAAAAACATCATTGTAGTCAGTCCCTACAAATTCGGGATATTCCTCTGAACCAAACTGAAAGTTTATCTTGATTTTATTAGTAACCGGAATAAAATCGAACTGCAACATAATACCGTCAAAGGTTGGCTGCCCAGTAATTTCCGTCAATTCAATAAAACCTGGGGTCTCCATTTCAGTGCTTTTTAATATGCTCGAAGGTCCGTCCATAGTATTTTCCATAGCCAAACTTCCTGTGCTCAATATTATACCATTTTCCATAGCAGATGTTAAGCCGGCAGACGTACCGTCTATATATGTAGCTATAGCATCAGGAGAGCCTACAATAATAGCATTATCATAGGCAATGCCCTGCCCCAGTATCTTTTCGATATATTCACTTGCTGTTGCCTGTGTTAAGACCATCTGCCCAAATGTCTTATAAGCAGGGAAAAGCATTATAAACAACATAAAAGTAAATAATAGTTTTTTGTCCATAATATATAGTTTCAGAAAATTTGATTGTTCCAAAGCTACAAAAAATAAAAATAAAAATCAGATGGGTTCTAAAAAAAGTACCTTTAGAAGATTAAAAATCTGTATAAAATTATCTCATATTTTTATACAGATTTTTAGTTTTCCCTACAAAAGTTTAGCTTAAAGCCACATCGAGACTCATCATGACCACAAAACCAAGAATAAAGCCCAATGTAGCTATATCTGTATTCTTGTTTTGTTGGGTTTCAGGGATGACTTCTTCGACTACTACAAAAATCATGGCTCCGGCAGCAAAGGCAAGGGCATAGGGCAATAAGGGCGTAAAAAAAGCTACTGCCATAGCACCAATTACAGCAGCAATAGGCTCTACTAGTGCAGAGCCTTGACCATAAAGGAAACTCTTTTTTCGGCTCATTCCCATTCTACGCAGCGGCATAGCCACAGCAATCCCTTCGGGAAAATTTTGAATAGCAATCCCGATAGAGAGCACAACAGCTCCGGCTATTGTTGCTTCGGGAATGCCCATAGCCACCCCACCGAAAAGCACTCCCACAGCCAATCCTTCGGGGATGTTATGCAGGGTGATGGCCAAAGTCAGCAAGGTTGATTTTTGCCATTGCGTTTTGATCCCTTCGGAGTCTTTCTCTTTGAAATTGATATGCAAATGGGGTAGTACTTTGTCTACGGCAAACAAAAATAAAGCACCGAGCAGAAACCCCACTGCTGCCGGAAGTACTTTCTGAAAGCCTTCGCCTGTGCTCATAGCAATTGCAGGAGCCAGTAAACTAAAATAACTAGCGGCTATCATTACGCCTCCGGTAAAGCCGAGCATTCCGTCAAGTAGCACTTGGCTCATTTGTTTGAACAAAAACACCACCGAAGCTCCTAAAGCCGTCAATAACCAGGTGAACAAGCCGGCATAAAGAGCCGCTTTGACCGGGTCTATACTGCTGAAATATTCTATAATTGAGTCAAACATAATTATAATTGTTTAACAAAAATATTCTTAGAAATAACATCAGAAACTATAATTTCCAAAGTGGTAGTTTTGAGTTTTAACGAGTTGTCAAAATCCTCTTTTTCAATTATTTGCATTACAGAACCTAAAGTGATTTTTTGCTTATCGAGATATTGTAAAAAAGCCGACGAACTATCTTTTACCCCTACGCATATTAGCTTTTCGCCCAAAGATGCGTCAGATAATAATTGGCGTTTTAGCTTAGGTAATTCGCCTTCTTTATTTGGGATGGGGTCTCCGTGTGGGTCTTCGGTAGGGAAGCCTAAGAACTCGTCTAAGGTGTCAATGAGTTTTTGAGAATGGATGTGTTCTAATTGCTCGGCAATATCATGCACTTCATCCCAAGCAAAATTCAGTTTTTCAACTAAAAAAACTTCCCACAATCGGTGTTTTCTGATGATATAAATAGCCGCTTTTTTTCCTTTTGGAGTAAGTAAAACCCCTTGGTATTTTTTGTATGAAACCAAGTCTTTGTCGGCTAATTTCTGAATCATATCGGTAACCGAAGAGGGTTTGCTTTCTACAGCATTAGCAATAGCATTGGTGCTGACTCCCGTATCAGTATTTAGCGAAAGATGATATATGGCTTTGAGGTAATTTTCTTCTGAATTAGTCATCATAACAATTGTAATCTATTTGAATAGATTACAAAAGTACGAATAATTTACTTGACTGTAAAAATATTTTTAGATGTATCTAAAAATAAAGATTATACTTGAATGCTCTTTCCGCTAGATGATTTTTTTCCAGATTCAAAAAAGAAGTCAATTCGGCCTAAATTGATTCCGTAAGCCCCTACTTGGTTTACCAGCACTACCTCGTTGTCTAGGTTGTTAACCAGAGTAGGTTTGTTTAAAAACGTATGGGTATGTCCGCCGATAACCAAGTCTATATCACGAGTTTTTTCCGCCAAAACTACATCAGATATCTTGTTGCTGTTATATCGGTAGCCTAAATGCGACAGACAAATAATCAAATCGCATCTTTCTCGGGTCTTAAGGCGTTGGGTCATCTCTTGAGCGATTTCGATAGGGTCAAGATAGTGCGTTTCTTTATAATTAGGTTTGCTCACCAAGCCTTCGAGTTCAATTCCCAGTCCAAAAATCCCGATTTTAATACCCTCGAGTTCAAAAATTTTATACGGCTCGATGTATCCGTCCAGAATGGTATTCGAGAAATCGTAATTTGAGTTTATAAAATCAAAGTTAGCGTGGGGTAGCGGAGCCAAAAATCCTTCGAGCCCATTGTCAAACTCGTGGTTACCCAGAGTAGCGGCATCATACTTTAGCATAGACATTAGCTTTAATTCCAGCTCACCTCCATAATAATTAAAATAGGGTGTTCCCTGAAAAATATCTCCGGCATCAAGTAATAGTGTGTTAGGGTTTTCTTGTCGGATTTTTTCTATCAACGTAGCTCGTGGAGCAACACCACCCATATTTGGGGTGCGTGCATGATGGGCATCAAACGGATCAATTTGGCTATGCGTATCGTTGGTATGCAGGATGGTAATGTGTTTTGTTTTTTGACGGCTAAAACTCATCAGTGGTAAGGTAGAAACGCCTACCATTACAGAAGTTAAAGCGGTTTTGTGTATAAATTCTCTACGTTTCATTATTATGTAGAATTTAAGATGGTTTCTTTAATTGTCTATAATTGATTACCTATCGTGACCCTATTATCCAACACGATGGGAAGGGTATCATTTTCTTTAAAATAGTCAATAATTAGGTTTCTTAGTTTGTAATTCATGTCAAAAGTTTCTACGGATTTGGCAAAGAAATTCATATTGTCTCCTCCGGTAATCAGATAATCAGAAGTAGCTACTAAGTAAGTCGTATTAGGGTCTAAAGGCTCTCCTTGAATGAAGATGTTTTGATAACTATTTTCGTTGTCTGTTAGTTTTATGCTTATTCCTGCGATGGGATGAGCTCTTTTTGCTTGTATGAAATAATCGACCATTTCGAGGATTTGCGCGGCTTTGAGTTCGGCTACTATCAAGCTGTTTTCAAAAGGCATTACCTGAAAGGCCGTTCGGGCCGTTACGTCGCCTTGGGCTATCGGAGCTCTTATTCCTCCGTGATTGAGCAAGCAAATCTCAACGTTTTTGTTGTGTTTTTGATAAAAGAGTTGGTTGGCTTTTTCTAAGGTAATATCGGCTAAGAAATTACCGATGGTGGTTTGCCATTTGCCTTGGCTTTTGTCCATATCTTGGGGGGCATAGCTCAGCACATGATCTAAATCCTGATTGATGTGATCGCGATAGGGGATAATAAATTTTTCGATAGAGGCATCAGGCGAATAACTTGGGTCTATAGCAATTTGTTTTCCTTTGATCTTATAGATTGATTCTTTGGGCGAAGAGCACCCACCGGCTACCAATGTTAATAATACAATAAAAAAAAGAAATTTAGAATGGTTGTTTATTAGCTTTGTCATTATAAATTGAAAATCTTTTTAGTTACATTTGTAAAGTTAGTAAAAGTACTATGTTTTTAGGTTTCTTTAAAAGAAAAGCATTAAAAAAAATCGTTACGAAAGGTTTGCCCAAAGTTAATACTTCGTCTAAAAACAAAGTCAAAACAGTAGGTTTACTCATAGACGGGACACGTTTTGTTCACATTGATAAATTAGTCAACGAGTTGGTCAATTTGGGGCTCGATAAAAAAAACATCAAGGTGTTGGTTTATCTTGACAAAAAAAGCAAAGATACCACTTGGCGTTATTTTTATCTGAAAGATATCAACTTAACCAAAAAGACTACCCAGATGGGGCAGGAGGTCAAAGCTTTTGAAAACGAACCCTTTGATTTGTTGGTCAATTATTACCCTCAAAAACAAATTGCGCTAACCTATTTGGGTAGGCAATCAAAAGCAGATTTTAAAGTAGGTTTTGCCCCCGAAGAAAAACAAATAAATGATTTGGTTATTGACTTGCCTCTTGCAGATTATCAGCTGTTTACCAAAGAATTGTATAAATATTTAAAACTTTTTAATAAGCTATGAATTCACTTATAGGAACCGGAATTGCTCTTGTTACACCTTTTAAAAATGACTTATCTGTAGATACAGAAGCTTTAAAACGCATCGTTCGTTATGTGATTGACGGCGGGGTGGAATATCTGGTTGTATTGGGAACAACTGCCGAAACGGCTACGCTCTCAGAAGACGAGAAAGAATTGGTCATTCAGACTATTATCCAAGAAAATAAAGGACAACTACCGCTTGTTTTGGGCGTAGGAGGAAATAATACTCAAGAGATAGTCCGTCAGCTAAAAACGCTTGACTTATCTGCTTTTTCGGCCATTTTATCGGTTTCTCCTTATTATAACAAACCGACTCAAGAAGGCATCTATCAACATTTTAAAGCCGTGGCAGAAAACAGCCCCATTCCTATAATTTTATATAACGTGCCGGGCAGAACAGCCAGTAATATGCTACCCTCAACGGTGATTAGATTAGCCAATGATTTTAAAAATATTATCGGAATCAAAGAAGCAGCAGGCGATATTGTGCAAGCGATGAAACTTATCCAAAATAAACCAAAAGACTTCTTGGTTATCTCAGGCGATGATATGATTACCTTGCCGATGGTTTTGGCCGGAGGAAGCGGAGTGATTTCGGTAATCGGAGAAGGATTTCCAAAAGAATTTTCAGAAATGGTTCGTTTGGGCTTGCAAGCAAGGGTGCAAGAAGCTTATGCATTACATTATCAATTGGCAGATAGTATCGATATGATTTTTGAGCAAGGAAATCCAGCAGGGATTAAAGAAGTGTTCAAACACCTCAAGCTTTCAGAAAATACAGTTCGCTTGCCACTGGTTTGTGTAAATCAGGATTTGTCAGAAAGACTCAAAAGCTTTACCTTAGTCCTAACAAAGGCTTAGTTGTTTTAAGCTTATAATTTAAATCAGAAAATTATGCTATCAAAAACATTAGAAAAAGCACTCAATACGCAAGTGAAATTAGAGGCCGACTCTTCACAGATTTATTTGGCAATGGCTTCGTGGGCAGAAGTAAAAGGCTTTGAAGGGATTGCGACTTTCATGTATAACCAATCTGACGAAGAGCGTATGCATAAGATTAAATTAGTTAAATATATCAACCAAAGGGGAGGAGAAGCAAAGATTCCGCAAGTAGAAGAGCCTTCACTCAATCATGGTTCGTTCAAAACACTTTTTACGCAACTGTTTGAGCACGAAGTCTTGGTTTCTAAAAGCATTAACGAATTAGTACACATCTCGCTTCAAGAAAAAGATTATGCTACCCACAATTTCTTGCAATGGTATGTAGCCGAACAAATCGAGGAAGAGGCTACAGCACGCACTATCTTAGACAAAATTAATTTGATCGGAGATGATAAAGGTGGGCTGTATTTGTTTGATACCGATATGAAAAGTTTTACAGGCGGAGAAGCTCCGCTCTAAAAATTTTGTAATCAACTAAATAATAACTAAATTTGCAAGCATTTTTTGTGCTGTTGCAAAAAAACATTTACTACGATAATGAAAAAAGTATTTTTCCTTTTACTGCTCGCCTTAAGTTTCATTTCTTGTTCAGAGTATCAAAAAACCCTGAACAAAGATGACGTGACCCAAAAGTATTATATGGGCGAAAAGATGTATGACCAAGGAAAGTACAACAAAGCTATTCGGTTGTTTGAGCAAATAGCACCAGGATATAGAGGGAAACCTCAAGCCGAGAAAATGTTTTATATGTATGCCAAAGCTTCTTATGAAATGAAGCAATTTGGTATGGCCGCCCATTTGTTTGAACGTTTTATAGCAGGATATCCAAATTCTGAAAAAATTGAAGAAGCTTGGTTTTTGTCAGGAAAAAGCTATGCTAATCTTTCGCCAAGGTATTCTAAAGATCAAGTAGATACCTATAAAGCGATTGATAAGCTTCAAGAATTCATCAATAAATACCCTGAATCTGAATATGCAAATCAGGCCAATGAAATTATTATAGCCCTTAATCAGACCATAGAGAAAAAATATTTTGAGATTGCCAAGCAATATAACACGATTGCCGGCTATACAAGAGATTATAATGCAGCCATTGTGGCTTTGGATAACTTTTTGATTGAGTATCCGGGCACGATTTTTACTGAAGATGCTCTTTATTATAAGTTTGATTCGCTTTATCACTTGGCAATAAATAGCATTTCGAGCCGAAAAAATGAGCGATTAGAGCAAGCAAAATCAGCCTATGACACTTTAGAAAGATTCAAACCTGAACACAAATACAAAGATCAAGCAACCAAAATGATCGAAGAAATAAACAAAGAATTACAAAAAAGCTAAATATACAACTGAACATGGATTTCAAAAAAACTACAGCACCTCTGAACACGGTAACCTATGATAAAGATATTATAGAAGCGCCCACAGGGAACATCTACGAAGCAATTACTATTATTGCCAAAAGAGCCACTCAAATCAATTCTGAAATCAAAAAAGAATTATCTGAGAAGTTAGATGAATTTGCTACTTATAACGATTCGCTCGAAGAGGTTTTTGAAAACAAAGAACAAATCGAAGTATCAAAATTCTACGAAAGACTACCCAAACCTCACGCTATCGCAGTTGAAGAATGGGTCGAAGATAAGATTTATTATAGAGATACTAATAAAGATACTAAATAAACCGGCCTATGTCTGTTTTAGAGGGTAAAAAAATCCTGCTCGGAATATCAGGAGGAATTGCAGCCTATAAAACAGCCGCTTTAGTTAGGCTTTTTGTAAAATCAGGAGCAGAAGTTCAGGTGGTAATGACCCCTGCTGCCAAAGACTTTATTACCCCACTTACATTAGGAACACTTTCTAAAAAGGAAGTGTTTTCTGCTTTTTATGAGCCTGATGACCAGAATGCCAAGTGGAACAATCACGTAGAGCTGGCTCTCTGGGCAGATATCATGCTAATTGCTCCGGCTACAGCCAATACGATGGCCAAAATGGCTAATGGCACTTGTGATAATTTGCTGATGGCTACTTATTTATCGGCTAAGTGTAAAGTATATTTTGCACCGGCAATGGATTTAGATATGTATAAACATCCCACAACCCTTGATAATTTCGAAAAGCTACAATCTTTTGACAATGTGATGATTCCTGCAGAAAGCGGAGAGCTCGCAAGCGGCTTATCGGGAGAAGGGCGTATGGCAGAACCCGAAAATATCATTAGGTTTATCGAAGATGATATCACTCAAAACCTTCCCCTTAGAGGTAAAAAAGCTTTGATCACGGCAGGACCTACTTATGAAGCTCTTGATCCTGTGCGTTTTATAGGCAACCATTCTTCCGGAAAAATGGGCTATGCTATTGCTAAAGCTTTAGCTGATTTAGGAGCAGAAGTTGTTTTAATTTCAGGACCTACTTCACTTAGCCTACAACATTCTAAAATAAATCTCGTTAAGGTTGTATCGGCACAAGATATGTATGAGGCTTGTCACCGCTTTTATCACGATACAGATGTGATGATTGCCTCGGCAGCTGTAGCTGATTACAGACCCAAACAAGTTGCACAACAAAAAATAAAAAAGAAAGATACTGAACTCATACTTGAGCTTGAGAAAACCAAAGATATTTTAGCCTCGCTGGGTGCTATCAAAAAACATCAGTTGCTCATTGGGTTTGCTTTAGAAACAGAAAACGAAATAGAGCATGCCAAGCAAAAGATTCAGAAAAAAAACTTAGATTTGATTGTTCTTAATTCGTTAAACGACCAAGGAGCCGGATTCGGAGGAACAACCAATAAAGTTACTTTTATAGATAAAAATTTTAATATAGAGCAGTTTCCGCTAAAGTCAAAAGACGAAGTAGCTCAGGATATTGCCCTTATAATACTAAAACATTATGCGTAAGATAGCAGGCATTTTATTTTTTATACTGTCAGTTTATTCAGTTGAGGCTCAAGAGCTTAATGCTACAGTAACCGTGAGTCATCAGCGTGTGAATGTGACCAATACACAAATATTCAGGACCTTAGAGAATTCGCTTAACGAATTCATCAACGGTACGCGTTGGTCAAGCCAAACGTTTAATCAAAGTGAAAAAATAGAATGCTCGTTTTTTATTAATGTTACGGCTTTAAGTGGTTCGTCGTTTACGGCAACCTTGCAAATACAATCTTCGCGCCCGGTATTTGGCTCTACCTATTCCACCACAGTTTTCAATCATTTAGATCGAGATTTTTCGTTTAATTATGTCGAATTCGAGAACTTGTTTTATAACCCGAACAGTTTTGATTCTAATCTAACTTCGGCGTTGGCCTATTATGCCAATATTATTTTAGGATTGGATGCAGATACGTTTGTATTAAATGGAGGAACGCCTTATTATGAAGCAGCACACGCTGTGGTTACTATGGCTCAATCAAGCGGATATAGAGGGTGGAGTCAGCAAGACGGAGGTAATCAGAACCGCTTTTTCTTAGCACAAGATTTATTATCTAACACTTATTCTTCTTTTAGAAAATCATTATATCAATACCATATACAAGGGTTAGATATAATGAGCGAAAACGTAAAAACCGGAAAAGAAGGCGTAAAAACAGCTGTCATGACCCTTGGCGAAGTTCATAATAACCGACCTAACGCATTTTTGACCCGTGTGTTTTTTGATGCTAAAGCAGACGAATTAGTTTCGGTTTTTTCAGGAGGACCTCAAGTCACTATTGCTGATTTGGTAGATAATCTAAATAGAATTTCACCACTTAATTCCTCTAAATGGGGAAATATGAGATTGTAATTGTTTGTGGAGAAAATATTATTAGTATGAAAACAACTCCGGAACATAATCAACGTATTGCCCAAATGACCTTTGCTTCGGTGTACCCTCATTATCTCACAAAAGTTGAAAGAAAAGGAAGAACCAAAGAAGAGCTACATCAAGTAATAGAATGGCTAACCGGTTTTAATCTGGCGAAAATAGAAGAGCTCATCAATGACAAAGTAACGTTTGAGTCGTTTTTTCAACAAGCAAAATTAAACCCCAATGCCCAACTGATTACCGGTGTGATTTGCGGCTACCGAATAGAAGAGATAGAAAATTCAATCACACGACAAACACGTTATTTAGACAAACTCGTTGACGAATTGGCCAAGGGTCGTAAGATGGAAAAAATCCTAAGAAAATAAAACGGGAGGTCTATGCAAACAGTTCTTAATTTTTTAGCCCGATTACAAAAAAACAACAATCGTGATTGGTTTGCTGCTAACAAAGCGGAATTTGATGCAATTTCTACTGCCAATAAATTGTTCTTTCAAAGTGTTTTTGAAGAGTTACAAAAGTATGACTCTTTAGAAAAACTTCACGTATATAGGATTTATAGAGACATCCGATTTTCTTCAGACAAAACACCTTATAAAAGTAATTTCGGAGCAGGTTTTGCGCGTTCTAAGCCGATGCTTAGAGGAAGTTATTATATTCATTTAGAACCCGGAAATAGTTTTGCAGGCGGAGGTTTCTGGTCTCCTGAAAAAGAAGATTTGTTCCGGATTCGTAAAGAATTCGAAGCAGACGATAGGCCAATCAGGCAAATTATTTCAAACAAAACTTTTCAGAAATATTTCGGAACCCTTTTAGGCGAAGAATTAAAAACTGCTCCGAGAGGATTTGATAAAAATCATGCAGCGGTTGATCTTATCCGGAAAAAACAATTGGTAGTGATGCGTAAGTTTTCGGATGCAGAAGTTTTTTCACCCGACTTTCAAAAAGAGGTTATGGCTACTTTTTTGGCGATGCGTCCGTTTTTTGACTATATGAGTGAAGTGCTCACCACCGATTTAAACGGAGAGCCTTTATATTAGTCATCTTACTTGTTATTTTAAAACTAAAAGAGGCTGTCCACAACTAATAGGACAGCCTCTTTTATATTTTTAGATGTGATAGAAAATTATGAGGCTGTTTTTAATTTAAACATATTTTTGTTTAAAGCTTGTTCAGCGTATGTTCTGTTTACTATCAATTCCGTTTGATCAGTGCTTGGCAGCTCATACATGGCATCGGTAAGGATGGCCTCACACAACGAGCGAAGTCCTCTTGCACCTAACTTGTATTCTAATGCTTTTTCTACGATGAAGTCCAGCGCATCATCATTAATGGTTAAGTTGATCTCATCCATCAAAAATAACTTTTTATATTGTTTGACAAGTGCATTTTTAGGCTCAGTCAGTATAGCTTTTAGTGTTTCTTTGTCAAGCGGATTCATATAAGTAAGCACCGGAAGTCGTCCAATAATTTCAGGTATTAACCCAAAATCTTTTAAATCTTTCGGAATCACATATTGTAGCAGGTTCGTGCTGTCGATTTCTTGTTGGCTTTCGTTTTTATATCCCATTGACTGGTGGTTGAGCCTTTTTCCGATAATGCGTTCTACTCCGTCAAAAGCTCCACCGGCAATAAACAAAATATTTTCGGTGTTGACCTCAATGAATTTTTGATCCGGATGTTTTCTTCCTCCTTTTGGCGGCACATTGACCACGGTTCCTTCGAGTAATTTCAGAAGCGCTTGCTGTACTCCTTCGCCTGACACATCACGGGTTATCGACGGGTTATCACTTTTACGGGCGATTTTATCAATCTCGTCTATAAATACAATTCCTCTTTCTGCTTTTTCTAAGTCATAGTCTGCTGCTTGCAAAAGTCGGGTCAGAATGCTTTCGACATCTTCACCTACATATCCGGCTTCGGTAAGTACTGTAGCATCTACGATAGCAATCGGCACGTCAAGCATTCTGGCAATAGTTTTTGCCATAAGTGTTTTTCCTGTTCCTGTTCTACCGGTCATGATGATATTACTTTTCTCGATTTCGATATTATCGGGATCGATATGTTGGGACAGTCGTTTGTAGTGATTATAAACGGCCACCGAAAGTACTTTTTTGGTAGGCTCTTGTCCGATTACATATTGGTCAAGAAATGCCCTGATTTCGATGGGTTTTTTAAGAGTGGTGTCGCCTAATTTATTTTTTTCAGGTTGCACTCGGTCGAGTTCTTCCATAATAATACCATAAGCCTGCTCAATACAGTTGTCACAAATATGAGCATCTCGACCAGCTATCAGGATATCGGTGTTAGATTTTTTGTTTCCACAAAAGGAACAAAACAAATCGTTTTTTGCCATAATAATAAATTATCGGGTTAATACCTCATCGATCATTCCGTAGTCTTTTGCTTGTTGAGCAATCATCCAATAGTCTCTGTCGCTATCGTGATTTACTTTATCAAAAGTTTGTCCGGAATGTTTAGCAATGATTTGATATAATTCGTCTTTGAGTTTTAAAATCTCGCGAGCCGTGATTTCGATATCAGAGGCCTGACCTTGAGCTCCACCTAAGGGTTGATGAATCATCACTCGAGAGTGGGGTAAAGCCGAGCGTTTTCCGGCAGCACCGGCACATAATAATACGGCGCCCATCGAAGCTGCGATTCCGGTACAGATGGTAGCTACATCAGGTTTGATGTATTGCATCGTGTCATAAATCCCCAGTCCTGCATATACGCCTCCTCCGGGTGAGTTCACATAGATTTGGATGTCTTTTGTAGCATCGGTGCTTTCTAAAAACAAAAGCTGAGCCTGAACGATATTGGCTATCTGATCGTCGATTCCGGTGCCTAAAAATATGATTCTATCCATCATCAATCGAGAAAAAACATCCATTTGAGACACATTAAGCTGACGCTCCTCTAAGATGTATGGAGTCATCCCGATCGGGGTTACTCTACTTACGATTTTGTCGTAATACATACTGTTTATTTTGTGGTGCTTGGTAGCATACTTTTGAAATTCTTTTCCGTAATTCATTCTTGTAAGACGTTTAATATTAAATAAAAAGAGTGTCAAATTTAAGAAATTTGACACTCAAATATACTAAATTTATGTGAATTATTCTCCGTAAGAGATTTTGATAAATTCGCTATGGGTTACTTCTTTTGTTTTTGCACCTGATTTTTCAGTAAACAAGCTCAACATTTTTTGACTGATTACTTGGTCAGAAATACGTTTAACTTCTTCTTGGTCAGAAAGCACACGAGATACGATGTTTTCTACATCAGTATCGGTTGGGTTGAGCTGTCCGAATTGTGCCATTTGTTTTTTGATAATACCTGAAGCAAAATCTTTTAGTTCTTCAAAAGTTACTTGCAAGTTGTTTTCGGTAAGGATTTTTCCTTCGATAAGCTGATAGCGAAGTCCTTTTTCTGATTTTTCGTATTCTTCTGCAGCTTGCTCAGCAGTCATCGGTGTTTCGCCAGCTTGTTGCAACCATCTTTTTAAGAAATCTGCCGGTAAATCAAATTGAGTATGCTCTAGTAGATATTCGGTCACATCATTCAAAAATTGTTGATCAGCCTGCGATGCAAACTGCATTTCTGCATCTTCTTTGATTTTTTGTTTTAACTCCTCAACAGAAGTTACTTTTCCTTCTCCGAAAAGCTTGTCTAAAAGCTCTTGGTTGATTTCTGCCAACTCATAACCGTTGATTTCAGCAATAGTGAAGTCAACATCTACTTCCAAGTTATGTACGTTATCGTGTGGTACGCCAAGATATTTCATCAAGTCGTGATCGTCTGCAAACAATCCTTTGGTCGAAACCGTAACGATATCACCTACTTTTTTACCTACAAACTTGTTGGCAGTAGTTTTGGATTTAAAAATAGAGGTGTTGATAGTCGTCTCAAAATTGATGTTTTCGGTTTGGTTTACAAAAGTTCCTCTAAGCTCGTCTGCTTCTTCTGATTGTTCTTTTGGGATAAGTTTTCCGTATTGTTTCTGGATACGTTCTACTTGCTCGTCTAAAAGCTCATCGTCTGCTATGATTTTATAGCGGGTTACGTTTTTAGTGGCTAAGTCGAGTGTAAACTCTGGTACTAATCCTAATTCGAAATCAAACGAGAATTCTTCTGCATCCCAGTCAAGATTTTCTTTCATAACAGGAAGCGGATTCCCTAAAATATCTAATTTTTCTTCAACTAAATAATTGTTTAAAGACTCTTGTAAAATTTTGTTTACCTCTTCAAGGAGTACAGCTTTTCCGTATTGTTTTTGCACCAGACTCATCGGGATGTGTCCTTTTCTAAACCCTGGAATTGAAGCATTCTTACGGTAGTCGTTTAATGCTTTTTGCACTTTCTCTGAATAATCGTCTTTGGTAACCTGTATTGTAACTACAGCGTTTAAAGCGTCTGATTGCTGCTTGGTAATGTTCATTTTTCTAAAAATATCTCGTTAATTTTGGGTTGCAAAGGTAATTATTTTTTTATTGTTTCTTATACTTTTATACCAAAAGCTTTACAAAAGAGTGCTTTAAGTTATAAATCAGCTCATCGAGTTTTGGGTTTGGTGTCTTTACCAACTGAGAAATTGCAAAATAGGAAAGAAAAGTTATTTCTTAATCCACATTGGTTTTTGCTTAAGAATCTCTTTATACACCGGGCAATCTTCAGAATGTGCTCCGGGCAAATAACCAATGCTCATCAAGAACTCATTAACGATTTCTCCACCTGTAAATCGGAAGGTCTTTTTGAAGAGCTTTACCCATTCTTCTTTTGTTTTGGGGTGGTGGTGCACCAACCATTTTTCAAACGAGCCAAACTCTTTTTGAAGTTCAAGAATAGCTTTTGCGTTTTCGATGGCTGCATTTACCTTTAGTTTGTTTCGAATAATCCCTGCATCGCCTAACAGCCGCTCTCTGTCTGCCTGAGTATAAGCAGCAACTTGCTTAATATTAAAGTTGCTGTAGGCTTTGCCAAACGAGGCTTCTTTCTTTAAAATGGTTTCCCAACTTAAACCAGCTTGGTTGATTTCTAAAATTAACCGGCCAAACAATTCGTTATCATCATGAATCGGGAAGCCGTAATGATGGTCGTGATAATTCTTATGTAAAGCCTTTCTTTCTTCAGATAGCATGGCTTTTATAGCAGAACAATAAGACATGTTTTTTTGTGTTTAATTTTTTAAAGGTATTAAATAATAGGCATAATTTCACCCCTTAAATTCTATTTCTGTAAAGAAAATGGTATTTAGAAGAAGTTTTTTAGTAGGATATATGACACAAGTCATAGAATTTCGAATTGCAGTATCCTAATTTTGCTTTATCAGAGGAATGAAGTTATGAAAAAGAAGGAATGGATTACCGAAATTAACCGACTTCGGAAAGAAAAAAACGCTGTAATTTTGGCTCATTATTATCAAGAACCCGATATACAGGAAGTAGCTGATTTTGTGGGAGACAGTCTTGAGCTTTCGCGTAAAGCAGCAACGACAGATGCTGATTTAATTGTTTTTGCCGGAGTACATTTTATGGCTGAAACAGCTAAAATTCTCAACCCTTACAAAAAAGTAGTCTTACCCGACTTATTGGCGGGTTGTTCGTTGGCTGATGGTTGCCCGCCTGAGGCATTCAAAAAGTTTAAAGCACAATACCCCAGTCATATAGTGGTTACTTATATCAATTGTTCGGCTGAGTTAAAAACCATGAGCGATTGGGTTTGCACTTCGTCGAATGCCAAAAAAATTATTGAAGCCATCCCCACAAACCAGCCTATTATCTTTGCTCCCGATAAAAACTTAGGAAAGTACCTCATCAAAGAAACCGACCGAGATATGGTATTGTGGGAAGGCTCTTGTATAGTGCATGAGGCTTTTTCGTTTGATAAGTTATTAAAGCTCTATCAAAAGCACCCTGAAGCCAAAATAGCTGCTCATCCGGAATCGGAAAGTCATATACTGGATGTGGCACATTATATTGGTTCTACCTCGGGTATATTAAATTATGTAAAGACCAATCCCGCCACTACCTTTATCATCGCTACCGAAGCAGGTATTTTGCACAAAATGGCTCAGGAAGTTCCGGATAAGCACCTTATTCCTGCTCCGTCTTATGAAGATAATAATTGCGCTTGTAGCGAATGTGCTTTTATGAAAATGAATACCCTCGAAAAGCTCTATTATTGTCTCAGAGACGAGACTCCTGAGGTGACCATAGAAGCATCTTTACGCGAAAAAGCTCTTATGCCTATCAAAAGAATGTTGGCAATTTCTTAGTCAAAATAGTCAAGCAAATGAAAGCACCCGATTTGATCACAAAAAAGACAGACATCTTAGTCATCGGTTCGGGTGTTTCAGGACTTTTTTTCGCTGTGAAAACTGCTTTAAAACGGCCAGACTTATCTATTGCGATTATGACCAAATCACAAGCTGATAATAGCAATACCCGATTCGCTCAAGGAGGCATAGCGGTGGTTACCGACCATCAAAAAGACAGTTTTGAGCAACATATCGAAGATACCATCAGGGCAGGAGGTGGAGCAGGTGATTTAAAAGTCATTAAAATGGTGGTTGGTCAAGCTCCCCAACGACTTAAAGAATTGTTAGGTTTTGAGGTCATGTTTGACAAAACCTGTAGCGGGTCTTGGGCTTTAGGTTTAGAAGGTGGTCATTCTCAACATCGAATACTACATCATAAAGATATTTTGGGACTGGAAATTCAACAAAAATTGTTGTCGCAACTTCAAAGGTTATCCACCATACAATTATTGGAAGAGCATATAGTATTGGATTTGATTGTAGAGGAAAATCGTTGTGTGGGTGCTATTTATTATAATCAAATTACTCAACAAACTCAAGCGATGCTAAGCAAGGTCGTTGTGTTGAGTACCGGAGGTTGCGGTCAGGTTTTTAAACACACTACTAATCCTGATATTGCTACGGGAGACGGGGTGGCCATGGCCTATCGTCATGGAGCTAAAATCAAAGACATGTCGTATATACAGTTTCATCCAACTGCTTTATACGAAAGAGACAGGAATCCGTATTTTTTAATTTCAGAGGCAGTGCGGGGAAGTGGTGCTTATATTGTTAATAAACAAAATCAACGTTTTGTGCTTGATTATGATTCCAGAGGAGAGCTGGCTACGCGTGATGTAGTTTCGAAAGCTATTGGCTCTGAACTTATAAAATCAGGAGAAAAAAATGTTTATATAGATTGCCGCCATTTGGATTTTGAAACTTTTTACAAACACTTTCCGACTATTACCGATTATTGTCTTGGTGTGGGGGTTGACATCCGAAAATATCTTATCCCAATTGTTCCAGTGGCTCATTATCAATGTGGTGGCATACAGGTAGATACCGATTCTAAAACTACTGTTACTCATCTTTTTGCTATAGGCGAATGTTCCCGCACCGGACTCCATGGGAAAAACCGGTTAGCCTCTAATTCTCTTTTGGAGGCTTTGGTCTATGCCCACCAGAGTTCGAAATATATTTGTAACCATATAGATACTATTGCAATAGTTGAAGGCGTTTCGGTTGTTTGTCCTGTCATTTCCGAAGAACAAAATCCGCAGATTACCGAGCTGAAAAATGAACTCCAAGAAGCAATGACTTCGCTTTTTATAGCCAATAAAGAGGTTGAAGTGATTAGGGGTAAATTACTTATTATCGAAGATAAAATAAAAAATATGCTTAGCGAAAAAGTAATTCCGTTGGAACTAAAAGAGCTTAAAAATATGCTTGACGTAGCCTGTCTTATAGTTGATGAAAGTAAAAAATAGCGTGATTCTTTAGATATAAAAAACCCTGCCAACATTCAGAATATTGACAGGGTTAATTTTTATAGCCAATTGAGTTATTTTTGAGCTACCTCGATTATTTTAATTTCTTGGACTGGCGGCTCAATACTTTCGATTGTTTGAGATGTTTCTTCTGCAGCCTGAGTGACTGTATGACCTCCTAAAATCGGAGCGATAACCAGCCCGATAAGGCAGGTGAGCTTAATAAGGATATTCATCGATGGCCCTGAAGTATCTTTGAAAGGATCACCTACTGTATCTCCGGTTACGGCTGCTTTATGTGCTTCTGAACCTTTATAGGTCATTTCTCCGTTAATCTCGACTCCTGCTTCGAATGATTTTTTGGCGTTGTCCCATGCTCCTCCGGCATTGTTCTGAAAGATAGCCCATAGCACTCCCGAAACGGTTACCCCAGCCATATATCCTCCTAACATTTCAGCGACCAGTTGGTTGTTATCTGAATAGATTAGTTTTCCGATTATTACAATCACAATAGGGAAACCAAAGGTTAATATTCCGGGAAGCATCATTTCTTTTAATGCTGCCTTGGTAGATATCTCAACGCATTTTCCGTATTCAGGTTTGTTTTTTCCTTCCATAATTCCGGGGATTTCTCTAAACTGACGGCGTACTTCATAGACCATCTCCATAGCGGCTTTTCCCACAGAATTCATAGCCAGTGCTGAGAACACCACCGGAATCATTCCACCTACAAATAGCATAGCCAGCACTGGAGCTTTAAAGATGTTGATTCCGTCTATTTCCGTAAAGGTTACATAAGCCGCAAATAGAGCCAATGAGGTCAATGCTGCTGATGCGATAGCAAACCCTTTTCCGGTAGCTGCTGTTGTGTTTCCTACCGAATCTAGTATATCGGTTTTAGTTCTGACTTCTTTGGGTAATTCGCTCATTTCTGCAATTCCTCCTGCGTTATCGGCAATCGGACCAAAAGCATCAATAGCCAGCTGCATAGCTGTGGTAGCCATCATCGCCGAAGCTGCCAAAGCCACTCCGTAGAAACCTGCCAAGGCATAAGAAGCCCAAATTGCTCCTGCAAAAAGCAATATACTCGGGAAGGTTGAAATCATTCCGGTCGCCAGTCCGGCAATGACGTTGGTTCCTGCTCCGGTCGCTGATTTTTGAACAATCGCTAATACCGGTTTGGTACCTAATCCGGTATAATATTCGGTGATAGACGAAATAGCCCCTCCGACTACAAGCCCAACAATAGTAGCATAAAACACTCGTATAGAAGCTATTTCTTGTATGCCTTCACCAAAATACACCATTTGCATGGTTTCCGGGAGCATATAATCTACCAAGAAAAAACAAGCAATTAGCGTCAGACCGATAGCTACCCAGTTACCTTTGTTAAGTGCGTGTTGCACTTGCTTTTCCTTGGCATTATTATCTTTTATTTTTACTAATAACGTACCGATAATCGAGAATAAAATTCCAAATCCGGCAATGGCCATCGGCAATAATATGGGGCCGATACCTCCGAAGCCTTCTGAGGTAATATCACCTCCCATATCTTTGATAACATAATTACCCAGCACCATAGCTGCCAATACTGTGGCTACATACGAACCAAAAAGATCAGCACCCATACCGGCTACGTCACCTACGTTATCGCCTACGTTATCGGCAATGGTAGCAGGATTTCTCGGGTCATCTTCAGGAATTCCTGCTTCTACTTTACCCACAAGATCAGCACCCACATCGGCAGCTTTAGTATAAATTCCGCCTCCCACACGAGCAAACAAAGCAATAGACTCTGCCCCTAAAGAGAATCCGGCTAATGTTTCCAGCACAATAGTCATATCATCGGTAGAAGTCCATTGACCATTCATAAATATTCTAAAGAAAATAATAAAGAAAGCTGTAAGCCCCAACACGGCAAGCCCGGCTACGCCAAGGCCCATTACAGTTCCTCCTCCGAAAGAGACCTTTAGAGCTTGTGGCAGGCTTGTTCTGGCGGCTTGTGTGGTTCTTACGTTAGTTTTGGTGGCGATTTTCATTCCTATATTCCCTGCATAAGCAGAAAAAATAGCTCCGAAGATAAAAGCAATAACAATCATCCAATGGGTGGTGGGAACTATAAACGAAATTCCAGCCAAAACAATACTTGCTCCGATAACAAAAAATGTGAGCAACCTATATTCTGCTTTTAAAAAGGCCAAAGCACCTTCATAAATATAATCTGAAATTTCTTTCATTTTGCCATCTCCGGCTTCCTGTTTGAGTACCCATGTTTTTTTAGCATACATAAAGAGAAGCCCTATTATAGCCATGACAATAGGTAGATAAATAATAAATTGTTCCATAGATTTTAAAGTTTGATTAACATTAAACAGCTTACGAAATTATAAATTATTTAACAACTGCCAAATTATTTTGATTGTATTTTAAAGCTGATGTTAAAATAATTGACGAAAATTTTTTTTGGATTATACTGATTATATCTGATTTCAACTCTGTAATGGGAGGGAGGTATAAGATGAATAAGATGAGAAAACCCTCTATAAAATTAAATTTATAGAGGGTTTTTATGATTGAATTATGTTTTAAAGCAACTTAGCTTATTTCTTTATTCTTTCTAGATCTAAAAGAAAAGCATATTCTTTGGCAACTTCTTTTAGGGCTTCAAAACGCCCTGAGGCACCTCCGTGACCGGCATCCATATTGGTTTCAAAAAACAAGAGGTTGTTATCGGTTTTGGTCGCACGAAGTTTAGCCACCCATTTGGCTGGCTCCCAGTATTGCACTTGGCTGTCGTGCAATCCGGTAGAAACATACATATTAGGATAATTTTGAGCCACTACATTGTCATAAGGCGAGTACGAAAGCATATAATCATAATAATCTTTTTCGTTCGGATTTCCCCATTCGTCATACTCTCCGGTAGTAAGCGGAATGCTATCATCAAGCATAGTGGTTACTACATCTACAAAAGGTACCGAAGCAACAACTCCGTTATATAAATCTGGTGCCAAATTTATTACAGCGCCCATTAGTAATCCGCCTGCTGAGCCTCCTGAAGCATACAGATGTTTTTCGGAGGTATAATTCTCTGTAATTAAAAATTTAGAGCAATCAATAAAATCTGTAAATGTGTTTTTCTTTTTCAGTAATTTTCCGTTTTCATACCAAGGTCTCCCTAACTCTTCGCCTCCTCTGATGTGAGCAATGGCATAGATAAAACCTCTGTCTAAAAGGCTAAGTCTTGCAGTAGAAAAATGAGGGTTTAGTGAGTAACCATATGAGCCATACGCATAAAGCAACAAAGGGTTCGTACCATCTTTTTTGGTTCCTTTTTTATAGACCATCGAGATAGGTATTTTGGTGCCGTCTTCTGCTAAAGCCCATACTCTTTCTTCTACATAATTATCCTTGTCGAATGTATCGCCCAATACGGCTTGTTCTTTTAAAACTATCTTTTGTTGGGTCGCCATATCAAATTCAATAACCGAAGCTGGTGTTTTCATCGACTGATAGCCATAGCGAAGTTTGTGCGTGTCAAAATCAACATTGGTTGTGGTATAGGCCGTATAGGTTTCGCTTTCGAATGGGAGATAATATTGTGCTCCGTTCCAAGGTTTGATAAGGATTTGGTTGAGTCCGTTACTTCTTTCGCTCACTACCAGATAATCTTTAAAGATGTCGATACCCTCTAGAAGTACATCTTCTCGGTGAGGAATCAAGTCGGTCCAGTTTTCTTGCGCAGTTGCGTTTTCTGGAGTAGTCATCAACTTGAAATTGGTGGCTTTGTCTTTGTTGGTAACGATATAAAATTTTCCGTTATAGTAATCAATACCATATTCCAAGCCTCTTTCTCTGGGTTGAAATATTTTGAAATCATTTTGAGGATTATCGGCGTCAAGGATCTGATATTCAGAGGTCAAAGTGCTTGATGAACCAATAATCAAGTATTTTTCTGATTTGTCTTTATATACAAAAGTAGTAAAAGTATCATCTTTTTCGTTAAAAACCATCATATCGTCTGTTTGTGGCGTGCCCAACTGATGTCTGAAAATCATATCAGAGCGTAGTGTTTGGTCATTTTTGGCCGTATAAAACAAGGTTTTATTGTCGTTTGCCCATGCCGAACCTCCAGTTACACCTTCGATTTTATCAGATAAAATTTCTCCGGTTTCTAAGTTTTTGATTTGGATGGTATAAATTCTTCGGCTTACCGTATCTACAGCAAAAGCTGCATATTTGTTATCAGGGCTTATGTTGATTCCTCCCAATTGAAAATAACTATGACCTATAGCCATTTGGTTACCATCAAACAGAATTTCTTCTTTGGCATCCATACTTCCTTTTTTGCGGGTATGAATAGGGTAGTCTTTTCCGGTTTCGTATCGGGTGATATACCAATAACCGTTATAAAAATAAGGCACCGAAGAGTCATCTTCTTTGATTCTTGCTTTCATCTCTTCAAACAAGTTTTCTTGAAGCTCTTGGGTATGAGCTGTCATTTGCTGATAATACTCGTTTTCGGCGTTCAGATAATCAATTACTTCTTGATTTTCTCTTTGGTTCATCCAAAAATAATTATCGGTACGGCTGTGTCCGTGTTTTTCTAAAACCGTAGGCTCTATCTTAGCTACAGGCGGTTGAATGTGGTTTGTCATTTCTTCTTTGTTTTCTTTTTTACAAGATGTGGCAAAAATAAGACAAACGCCGCTTAATAAAAGTGTTTTCTTCATCTAAATTGTTTGTTTAAGATTTGTTTGGGGGTTTTCTATAATAAAGTCATAAAACTAACTACTTACCTGATGGGTTTAAAACTCGTCATAGCTTTGTAAGATTCTCTCTTTGAGTTTGTAGATGCCTTCTTGAGTGACAGCATCAGCCGAATTTGCCATTACAACCACGGCCACGTTCATATCTTTCGAAAGAATCATGTGGGTATAAAACGTGCCGGCACTTCCGTCGTGAAAAGCAAAAGTGAGTCCGTTCATAGTCAGGTTTCCCCAGCCGTAAGCCATCTCTTTTTTACCAAAAAGAAGAGTCTGATAGTTCTGACTTTTTAAATAATTGTCCTGACGCAAACCACGCAGATGGAGTTGAACAAAATTAGAATAATCAATGATATTCATCGAGAGGTCGCCTGCCGGAGCCACAACCGGATTTAGTTTATAAAAATGATCAGGTCCAAGAGGTGTGCTTATGCCTGATTCTAACCAATGCCCCCAAGGGTGATCAGGGTTTTCTTTATTAGGAAAACCAAAAAAATAATCCATATTAAGCTCGTCGAATGTGTTTTTAATCAACTCTTCGTAGCTTTTTCCGGAAACTTTTTCTAACATAAGCGAAGCCAAAGCATAACCGGCATTCGAATAGGTGCCCTTGGGAGCTGGTTCTTCGTTGAGAACAAATTCGGCAAAAGCTTTTCTTTGTTCAGAAATAGTTCCTTTAAATTCAGGTAACTTCATATACTCCATTCCGGAAGTATAAGGCTGTATTTGTGCGGTGTGTGAGAGCAAATCACCCAAAGTAATGAAGTGATAGGTTTTGTTTTGATTAGATTTTATGTCTTGAAATAAATCAAAAAACGGAGTTGTCAATTCAATTTTATGGGCCTCGATAAGCTTCATGGCTACAAACGAAGTGATTGCTTTGGTATTAGAGCCTATATGAAATTTGTTTAGAAGTGTAATCTTTTGATTATTAGTAATTTGTGTTGTTCCTGAAATACCATAATAAACAGAGTCGGTAGTGATGTAAGCGGCTACCAAAGCAGGAACTTTATATTCTTTTTGGATGCTCTTGGTAAAACTGTCTAATAAAGGATTTACAGCTTGAGAGAATCCACAAACTCCGCTAAACACTACTAATAACGTAAAAAACCTTTTCATTTATTCTTTTTTATTGTTTTTGAATGGTCAGATGTAATCCAGTCATTGAACATTTTGGGTTGAAATCCACTTAACTGTTAGCTCATTTTATAAACAATGATTTAATGATTAGTTGTTCAAAGACTGAATTTGTTACATTTGAAATATCAATTGTTGGAGTAAATTTAAGAAAAATAAGAGAAACAGAGTGAATAATTTTTTTGAGCGTATGACAATCCGTATAGTTTTTTTATATATTTACCGTCCCAATTATATAATATATGTCCTTCTCTGACCTCTTTCGAAAGAAATCAGTAACCGAAATATTAGCCAGTGCAGAAACCCATAAAATGGCCAAGCGATTAGGCGTGAGAGACCTAACCGGCTTCGGGATTGCCGCTATTATCGGAGCAGGAATTTTTTCGACCATCGGGAGAGCCAGTTACGAAGGTGGCCCTGCGGTGGTTTTCTTGTTTATGTTTACGGCTCTGGCTTGTGCTTTTACGGCTTTTGCTTATGCAGAGTTTGCCTCGCTGGTTCCGGTTTCGGGAAGTGCTTATACCTATAGCTATGTCGCTTTTGGCGAATTGTTCGCTTGGGTGATTGGTTGGGCTTTGATTATGGAATATGCCATTGGTAACATCGTGGTGGCCATTTCGTGGAGTGATTACTTTACGAACTTGCTCAACGGAATTCCCGGTGTCCATGTTCCCGAATGGATGACAATGGATTTTTTTACCGCTCAGGAAGGTTTCGAGCTTGTTAAAAGTCAATTGGCTAAAGGCACTACCCTCGAAACTCTTGCGGCATCTCGTGAATTTGCTTATGAAGTGCCTAAATATTTAGCCTATGCCAATGCCCCAAACATAGGTTTCCCCTTGGTAGTTGATTTATTTGCTTTGCTGATTACTTTTTTGATTACTGCTTTGGTATATAGAGGAATTAACGAAAGTAGAAAAGCCAGCAACATTATGGTATTGCTCAAAGTAGGAGTAGTGCTGCTGGTGATTATAGTAGGTGCTTTTTATGTAAATACCGAAAATTGGAGCCCTTTTGCTCCTAACGGAATGAGCGGAGTCTTAGCAGGAATCAGTTCGGTTTTCTTTGCCTATATCGGTTTTGATGCCATTTCGACTACGGCTGAAGAATGTAAGAATCCGCAACGTGATTTACCACGAGGAATATTTTTGGCTATTATTATCTGTACGATTCTCTATGTTGCCATTGCCCTTGTGATTACTGGTTTAGTACATTATTCCGAGCTGAATGTCGGAGATCCGCTGGCTTATGTTTTCACGAAAGTGGAAGACCTGCAATGGCTCTCGGGAGTGATAGCCATTAGTGCTGTTGTGGCGATGGCAAGCGTTTTTATTGTTTTTCAATTAGGGCAACCCCGAATTTGGATGACTATGAGTCGAGACGGGTTGTTGCCTAAAAACTTTGCGAGGATTCACCCGAAGTTTAAAACACCTTCGTATGCTACTGTAGTAACCGGATTTGTAGTGGCGATACCGATTTTGTTTACCGACTTAGAAATGGTAGTCGATGCTTGTAGTATCGGGACTTTGTTTGCTTTTGTATTAGTATGCGCCGGAGTGCTCAAGTTAGAAAGTAACAAAAACGGACCCCGAGGCAAGTTTAAAGTGCCTTATATCAACTCGGCTTATGTGATGCCTGTGGTCTTCATACTAACTTGCGTGGTTTTATATATGTTTTTTAAAGAAGAAACCATTGCTTTTTTTACAAATAAGCCTCAAGTAAATAATTTAGGAGTTTACGAAAGCGGTTGGCAGCTATTTAAACACAAAATTCCGATGTGGATTTTTATTTTCATTTTTGTAGGCATGACCATCCTTTCGATTATCAGAAAAATGACATTTATTCCGCTTGCCGGAATGCTGTGTTGCTTTTATATGATGGCAGAATTAGGGCTCAAAAACTGGATTTTCTTTTTGATATGGCTGGCTGTAGGGCTTGTAATTTATTTCGTTTACGGATTCAGACACAGCAAGCTAAAAAAAAGCAATAAAAGTTAACACTAAGACTAAAACATTTTAAGACAAAGGGGCTAACTTTAAAAATTAGCCCTTTTTTCATGTTTTTTGTTTGCGCAAACGCGAAAGCTATGAGTTCTAAAGATAACTGTTTGACGCTATCCCGAAAAATAAGTTTGATATATTCGCTAAAAAGCACCAGACCACCAAATATGCAAAACCGAATTATTCTAAAATAGAGGCAGGGAGGTTTCTGAATTTCAAAGAACATCCCAAAAAAAATAAAGGGACGCAGGGGTTTTTTGAATGGTTTTCAGGTTAGTCGATTGGTAGTAAAATGTTAAAATAGTGTTAAAAACAGCTGTTTCTACGTGAAAAATAAGTAAAGATTTTAGTTGTGGTTATTTCGTTTTAATTAGCTGTTGTATAGTTGTTTAGGTCTTAGTTTTTGATAGGAAAATTGTCCAATTTTCCTGTCAAAAACTTGACTTATACCTTCTTTTATAAAGAACTTCACCGGCAAAACGTTAA
>CAYPCZ010000023.1:0-31411 GCA_964409345.1 uncultured Flavobacterium sp.
CAGAGGGATTCGAACCCACGACCCCGAGATTACAAATCACGTGCTCTGGCCAACTGAGCTATGGAGGCGTCATTGCTTTATTGCGAGTGCAAATATAGATAAGAATTTATAATTCGCAAACAATTATTCTACTTTTTTCTTTGCAGGACTTTAACCTATTGATTTTGTGTTAAAAACAGGCTCTATTATTTGTTGGATATTTAATGGCAAGCTTATAACCTATTGCGAAACCAGACTTTCTGCCATTCTCTTTTGAGGATGAGAAACGAAATTTGTTCAGAAAGCTCTACTAAATCAACCTCCGTAAGCGCTTTGACTTGATTTTCTGGAACATCAATGATATAAAGCAAATTCAGATATTCGGCAAATTTATACTGAATTAAATCATGAACTTTGTTTCGGAGTACTATTTTCAGTTCAAAAGGTGAGAGATTTTTATTAAGGTCAATCACCTGATTGGCAAGCGTAAAATCTTTCTCCAATTGTTCTATGAGCTTGGTATAAAGGGATTCCTTTTGTGCTTTTGACAAAAGCAAATCGGTGTTTTCAGGAGTTTCAAGATGCATTTCAGACTAAACTATACGGTTCATTAATCCCTCTCCAAAGGCTCTCAATTTTTCTCTTTTGTCTTGAGTTATATCCATTGCTTCTAATACTTCAAAAGCCCGGTCTGTATAAAGTTTAATCGCTTGTCTTGTTTTTTTATTCGCTTTGGTGCTATCAAAAATAGATTTCACCTCGGCTATCTTTTCGTTACTGTTTTTTGGAGTGACCGAATAGAGTTGCAACAATTGTGCTTTCTCTTGCGGAGTTCCTTCTAAGGCTTTTAAATATAAATACGTTTTTTTGTTTTCGATAATATCTCCACCTACTTGCTTCCCAAAGGTTTCCGGGTTCCCAAAAGCATCAAGATAATCATCTTGTAGCTGAAAAGCGATTCCTAAATTAAGTCCGAAATCATAAATATCTTTTTTATTTTTATCTGATGTTTGGGCTACAATAGCCCCCATCTGAAAAGCCGCTCCGACCAATACTGCTGTTTTATATTCGATCATTTTCAAGTATTGCTCATCACTCACATCATCTTTACTTTCAAAATCAATGTCCCATTGCTGACCTTCGCACACCTCAAGTGCTGTTTTGCTAAAAAGCATGGCCAACTCTTTAAAAATCTCTACCGAATATTGCTCAAAATACTGATAAGCCAATATCAACATCGCATCTCCTGATAGGATTCCTGTATTGATATTCCATTTTTGATGCACAGTTTGCTTGCCTCTTCTAAGAGGTGCATTATCCATAATATCGTCGTGAATCAGCGAGAAATTATGAAACACTTCAACCGCCATCGCTGCCGGAAGTGCTTTTTCGGGATGCTCGCCAAAGCTATCGCAAGCCATAAGCGTAAGTATAGGTCGGATGCGTTTTCCGCCTAAGGACAAAATATATCGGATAGGTTCGTATAGACTCTCTGGGTTTCTTCCTATTTTTTGAGTAGTAATATAATCTGAAAATAATGTTGAATAATTCATCGGGCTGATTCTGCTTAATCGTTTGTTTTAATGAAGTGTATTTGTTGCTTATGATTCAAGTAATTTATCTAACTGGTAGGTGAATTCTTTTCCGTCGTCTGCTAAATAAACAGACTCAAAGATCTCTTGTGCTTCTGTTCTAAAGGGTTCTATACTTGGGTAGCGGGTAGAATAATGGCCTAAAATCAAATTTTTAGCCTTGGCTTTTCTAGCCACTAATGCTGCTTGTTTAGCTGTACAATGCATTGTTCGATCAGTATATTGCTCATCTTTTTCTAGAAAAGTGCTCTCGTGATAAAGCACATCTACATTTGCTATAATCGGAATAATATCTTCTTTATAAATTGTATCAGAACAAAAGGCATAACTTTTCGAGCGTTCCGGGTCGGTTGTGAGCTCTGAGTTCGGAATCACCTCTCCGTTATCAAGCCTGATATCTTTTCCTGATTTGATATTCTGATAATAACATCTGTCAATGCTATATTGCTGTACTTTCTCTCTGTTAAGCTTTCTCTCTTTGGGTTTTTCTTCAAAAAGATAACCGTTAGCATACACCCGATGCTCCAGTGGAATTGTGCTGACTTTTACTTTTTCGTCTTCAAAAACTACTTCGCTTTGAGTGGACTCCAATTCATGAAAATACAAATTATAAGAAGTGTATGACCCTGACAAACGAAGAGGAGTCAGAATAAACTCTTTAATTCCTTTAGGGCCATAGATGTGCAAATCGGCTTCTCTGCCCAGCATAGCAAAGGTGGTAATCACCCCGATAAGCCCAAAACAATGATCGCCGTGAAGGTGCGAAATAAAAATATGGTTGATTTTAGAAAATTTGATTTTATTTTTTCTGAGCTGTACTTGCGTTCCTTCGCCACAATCAATCAAAAAATGACGGTCTCGAATTTCTAAAACTTGAGATGTCGGGTTATTGAATGTCCTGGGAGTGGCGGCATAACATCCTAAAATGGTGATTTTCATAATTAAAAACCTAAATCGCGCTCTATTTCTTCCATTTCAATGATATCGTGTGCTTCCTGCAAAGTCGGGACAACGATAATTTCTTCGGGAGCTTTATTAAAGTCAAAACCTTCATTGACCACCAATACGAAAGATTGTTTACTTTTTGTGTGTATTAAACACAAATCGGCAAACAATAACACTTCTTGATTGGTAGCTTCTTTATATTCAGAAATATCCAGAACAAGATTCATGCTCTTATAAGAATGATACGCTTGTGTTACTTTCTCTAAAAAAGACGTTATATCGCCTTGGGTATCGCGAATAACAGTCGTGTTTCCTTGCATTTTAACTTTCATTATGTACAGATAAAATATTCCGGGTAAAGTTACGAAGTTTTTCCGGAAGTTAACTTAAAATGGAAATTTACAGTCCACTTTGTGTGCTTTTAGCACAGATTTAGCTTTATCTAATTTTATCATCTTATCTTTGTTATAAACACACATATTATCACAATTAAAATCTACAATTTATGAATCTAATCCTACACAAAGCCGATAGTAGAGGACACGCCAATCACGGCTGGCTCGATTCCCATCACTCCTTTAGTTTTGCTAATTATCACAACCCAGAACGAATGAACTTCGGAGTATTAAGAGTTTTAAACGATGATATAGTTGGCCCTGGCATGGGCTTCGGAATGCATCCGCACGACAATATGGAAATTATCAGTATTCCTCTTGAAGGAGATTTGGAACACAAAGATAGTATCGGAAATATCGGGATAATTAAACAAGGTGATATTCAAGTAATGAGTGCTGGAACCGGAATTTCGCATAGCGAATACAACAAAAACAAAGACAAAAAAGTAAAGTTTTTACAGATTTGGCTCTTTCCGAACCAGCGAAATGTCACTCCTCGATACGAACAACTCACGCTAAATGCAACCGATCGTAAAAACAAACTTCAACAAATCATATCGCCTAACCCAAATGACCCCGGATTATGGATTCATCAAAACGCTTGGTTTCACCTAGGGGAGTTGGATAAGGATATAAACTTGACCTACCAATTAAAAGACACAACTAACGGGGTTTATGCTTTTATTATTAACGGAAAAGCAGAAATCCAAAATCAAAAGCTTGATACACGCGACGGAATGGGAATTTGGAATATTGACCAACTAAGCATCACCGCTTTAGAGTCAGACACCAAAATTCTCCTGATGGAAGTTCCGATGAATATATAACCCGCTAAAAAGGCATCTGTTTTTAGCTGTCTTTTTTAAACTTGGTGGATTCAATGATTGTTCTATCACTTTAAGGATGTGTTCAGAAAAAATTAGATAAAATGTTATCTTTGACCAGAACAACTCATAATTAAATTAATAAATGAACGAGCTCCACAAACAAACCAGTCCGTATTTGCTACAACACAAAAACAATCCTATTTTCTGGAAAAGCTGGAGTGCGGTTTCTTTGCAACAGGCTCAAGAACAAAACAAACTTATCGTTATTTCTATCGGATATTCTGCTTGTCATTGGTGCCATGTGATGAAACACGAAACATTCGAAGATAATGAAGTGGCAGAGCTGATGAATGAGCATTTTGTCAGTATCAAAGTAGATAGAGAAGAACATCCTGATGTAGATGCCGTTTATATGAAAGCTGTGCAACTTATGACTCAGCAAGGTGGGTGGCCGCTAAACGTTGTTGCACTCCCTAACGGGAAACCGGTGTGGGGCGGAACATATTTCAGGAAAGAACAATGGGTGAGTTCGCTGGTACAGCTTCAAGAAATGTTTCGAACAGCTCCCGGAGAAATGAACGACTATGCCGATAACGTCGAGCAAGCCTTAGACAGCCTTACTCAACTTGTAGAGCAGCCTTTGGAGCAAAATAATCAAGCTATTCTAAATGAATTTGTTGAAAAATGGAGCAAAAGTTTCGATTGGGAGTTTGGCGGTTACACGCGAGCACCCAAGTTTATGATGCCTTCTAATTATCGGTTTTTGATGCGTTATGCCCATCAAAACAACCATCATAAATTATTAGAATACATAAATCTTACGCTCACCAAAATGGCCTATGGAGGAATTTTTGATACCATTGATGGCGGATTTTCTCGTTACTCAGTCGATATGAAGTGGCATGTTCCGCATTTCGAAAAGATGCTTTATGATAACGGTCAGCTTATAAGCTTATATAGCAATGCCTATAAACTTACCAAGAACCCATTATATAAAGAAATCGTAGAGAAAACCTTAACTTTTGTAGAGAGAGAATGGCTCAGCCCAGAAGGCGGATTTTATGCCGCTTTTGATGCAGATAGTCTTAACCAATATGATAAAAAAGAAGAAGGAGCTTTTTATGTTTGGAAAAAACAAGATTTACAAGAAATTTTCGAAGAAGATTTTAAGCTATTTGCCGAGATATTCAACATCAATGACTTCGGGTATTGGGAACAAAACACCTATATTTTGATTCAAAACCAACCCTTAGAAAAAATAGCCCAAGATTTTGGCTTATCGGTAGAACAAGCGAAAACAAAGAAAAAAGAGTTTGAACAAACGCTATTTGATATACGAGAAAAGCGTCAGAAACCCGCTCTTGATGATAAGGTTATTACTTCGTGGAATGCTATGATGACAAGAGGTTTTACTGAAGCCTATAAGGCTTTGGGAAATGAGGCTTATCTAGAAATCGCTCAAAAAAGTATGAATTTCATCCGACTGAAACTTTGGTCTGAAAACGGAAATTTATATCGGACTTATAAAAACGAAACGTCAAAAATAAATGGTTTTCTCGAAGATTATGCTTTTGTGATAGACGCATTAATCGGGCTGTATGAAGCAACGGCAGACTCATCCTACTTAACCGATGCCAAACAACTCATTGATTATTGTTTAGATAAATTTTATGACTCACAAAAAGGATTATTCCGATTCAAATCAATTGAAGATCCGTTGCTTATCAGCGAAAATTATGAAATAGAAGATAACGTGATTGACAGTTCTAATTCGGTTATGGCAAATAATCTTTATAGGCTATGGGTATATTTTGGGCAACAACCTTATTATGATATTTGCAACAGAATGCTTCGACTTATAATGTCAAATATTGATTACCCAAGCGCCTTTTCGAATTGGCTCTACGTAATGATGAATTTTGAATCCTCACAAAAAGAACTGGCTATTTGTGGGCCAAATGCCTTAGATAATCTAAAAGTAATCAATCAGATTTATTTGCCACAAACCATTATTGCTGCTACAGATAAAAAAAGTAATCTTCCGTTTTTAGAAAGTCGATTTAGCCCTAATGTTTTACATTTTTTTGTATGCCAAAATAGAGTTTGTGATTTACCTTTGGCAAACCTTGAGCAAGCTATCAAGCAATTAAAGAATTAGTTTTTATGCAAGAACAAGAAATGACCATAACACACATCGAAAGATTTTTAGAACAATCTTATGAAGCCCTTCTTAGGTTTTCGGTTAAGGTAGCAGCAGCTCTTGTGGTGCTGATTATTGGTATTTTAGTAATTAGAATGCTCAGTAGTTTTGCTCGAAAAATCATCAAAAAAAGAAACCCTGACCCCACTGTTTCAGGTTTTTTGATGAATGTATTCTCGTGGTTACTAAAAATTTTACTCTTTATCGCCGTTATTTCGAAATTAGGCATCGAAACCTCTTCGTTTGTAGCTGTTTTAGGAACCATGGGATTAGCCGTTGGTCTGTCGCTTCAAGGCTCTTTATCTAACTTTTCGGGAGGATTGCTCATTATTATGTTTAAGCCTTTTAGGGTAGGAGATTATATCCAAGCACAAGGCGTAGAAGGCACCGTGAGACAAATACAGATTTTTAATACACAAATCAACAACGACAACAATCAAGCTATCTTTATCCCCAACGGAATCCTATCAAACGGCACGGTAATCAATTTTTCGAAAGAACAAAACCGCCGATCTAACTTGAGTATTACTGTTTCTGCCTCAAATGATTTGGCAAAAGTAAATCAACTTTTTATGGACATTATCCATAACAATGACAAAGTACTGAAAATGCCTGCACCTGCTGTAGTGCTATCTGAACTCGTGGGTGATACGGCAACTTTTAGCATTAGGCCTTGGGCACTAAGACCTAACTTTTCGGCTATGAATTCTGAAGTATTATTAGCTTTAAAAGACACTATCGAAAAAGAGGGCATCAAACTGCCTATTCAAAGTGTGGAATTTATTAACATAGAAAAAGAGACCTAAGCCTCTCTTTTTTACTAATAAGTTTTGGTCATATCTTGATCGACCACAATAATAAAATCGGCTCTACCTAAGTGTTCTTCATGAAGTTTTGATAGGTTCTCTTGTGATACCGTAGCAATCGTAACTATTTTTAAATCAGGACTATCTTGTTTTATATACCAATAAATACCTTCATAAAAATCACTGTGATAACTTCCGTGATAATGTACAAAAACCGAGTTGGGTTGTAGGTTTTGCAAAATCGAAAAAGCCATCGTAGCATCTTTTATAGCTTGTGCTTTAGGTAAATTTTCTCCTCCATGATCTTTGCCCATCTCGAGCATCTTTTGGTATTGAGGAAGCCCAACATCATATTTCACAGGAAGCGGAGCAATCCATTGCTTTTGCTCAGCAGACAAAGTATCTAAAACTTCAAATCCGCCTCTATAAACCATACTGGCATATCGTCTGGGGATATTAGTAGCAATAAAACTTAAGTCGTTATTCTTAGCAAAATCTACCAAAGGCTTGTAGTCTGTTTTATGGTTATTCCACAATCTAGCCAAGGTATCTAAAGCTTTTTGATTGATTTCTCCTGATAAATATTGATCGAGTTGCAACTGATTATCTCTTTCGATCATCTCCGCGCCTAAAACTAACGAATTTGTTTTGTGCAGGTCTTTGGTTAAGCTTAACTGCAACCAATGCGAAATAGGGTTATCGTGATACTCACCAAAGAGCACAAGCTTTGATTGTTCTGAAGCTTTTAATAGTTTTTTGTAAGTCGTCTTTTTACCTTGAGTGTCAAATAATTGATATGCTTTTTTATCTTGCGCCGTCATCGAAAAAGATAAAAATAAAACGGCTAACCAAATCAGGGTGTTTTTCATCTGTTCTGTTTTTATTGTTTTAATGGTCAGATGTAACTCGCCATTAAACATTTGGGTTGATATCAACTTACTTGTTATGACCCATTTCATAAAATGATTTTTAATCTGACAAATATATGTGTATTTAAAAACACTTATGTTTAAAGTTTTATATTTTAAACAAGTGCTTTAAAAATCAAACTTATAGCTGGCTCCAGCCAATACCTGAATGCCTTGCACCGGGAAGTTCAGCCACTTATCGTACCTCTTATCGGCCAAATTATGTACTTTTAAAAACAAGCCTAAACGCTCGTTGAATTTGTAGTTCATCCCTAAATTCACATCTACATATCCGTCAAGAGCAACCTCTGTAGGAATAATTGGCATAAGCGGATCGGTTTGATAAAAAGCCATAGCTTTGCGCTTGCCTACATAAAATATATTGGTATTCATCGAAAGCTTATCTGTAATATTTACGTGGGCTCCGGCTGAAATTTTCATCGAAGGCAAATACCAGGCTTCTGCTTGATTATCGGTCGAATAGCCGTTAAACTCTCCGCTTAGATTAACCGAAAAACTTTTGCTGATGTCTGTTTTTATTTCTCCGAAAAAACTAAACGTCTTTACATCATCATACAACACAAAAAAAGAGTTCCCAAACGCATATCCTTCTGTATTGGTATTATTCACATCATATACCGACGAAAAGAGTGCTTTCCCTTTTTCGTTCATAAAAGAACCTCTAACATTATAAGCAACATTACTGGCTAATTTCCCTTTAAGCCCTACATAAATATCATACTGACGGTCTGTTGGGGCAATCCCGATGGTCGGAGCAACAAACGGATTTTCTCCTGCAAAATCTGCATACGAATTTTGTTGTAGTGTTCCTTCGGCTCCGGCATAAGCAATCATCAAATCTCCGACTACTCTATAAGAAGCTTGAATTTGAGGATATATAAAAAAGTTGTTTTCGGTTTCGCCCAAAGCTTTACCTAGGCTATAAAACAGCCCTGCTCCTGCCTTTAGTGATAAATCATCTACCTGATAAACAATGCTTGGTTGTACACCTAAATTAAAATATGAATATTCTAAATCAGTCATACTTTCTATATAATCTCTTTCGAAAGCAGTGCCTACATAATCTGCAACTACGTAAAACTTCACTCTTGTATCATTAAAGTCAATATCAAAGCTTGGCTTTAGCCAGAAACGATTTTCGCTACTTGATTGAGCATCCCAAAAACGTTTGTAATATACTTCGACATCGTTAAAAACACCTTCGCTCATCAAGAGTTTTCCGCCCAAATAAAACGAATGATAGGTTTGTTGCTCGTCGATCATTTTTATGGTTTCGTCGTCAAAAGTTATATAATCTACCGGCAAGCCGTACCAATTATAGACCTGATTGCGGTATCCTAAATCGGCATTCCAGCTATACTCTTTTTCTTGTGCAGCATAGGTCAAATCAACCGAAGTATCATAAAAGAAATCATCCAACACCATATCTTTGATTCCGCCTTGTGACGAGTGATGTTTAATCATTGCTCCGATATATTGGTCTTGAGTAATGTTGTGTGTGAGGAATAATTCTCCTAATAACGTTCCGTAATTTCCGATACCTATCGAGGCATAGTTGCTGAAGTATTTTTGTCTTCTGGCTCTTTCAACCGATGCTGCTCTACCTTTTTTAGGTGTGAAGGTTGAGGCCACCGGAAAAGACGAAATCGAATAATTTATTTCTTCTTTATTGGTAATGGTTTCATCATCAAACGACGGAGTTTCTTTTACTTTAAAAGCATCAGAAATGGTAGGCGTATAGGTTCCGATGACGTTGACTACCTCCGAACCAATCGAAGAATCACTTTTTTGAGCCATGGCAGTAAAAGACAAGGCCGATATAATTATTGTTGTGGTATATAATGATATTTTGTTCATTGTTATAAGATTGTTTGAGCGTTTGTTGTTGAATCGTTATTAGTTCTCAATAGATGAATTGCGTTTGGCTTCTTCGGTTTTGATGGTATCAAGCTCGGCTTTTGCTTCTGCAATTACATCATCAAACTCTGTGAAATTTTTAATTACGCTTTCTAAGATGTGAGTGGCTTGAAAACTATCATCCATAGTATAAAAGTTTTTAGCCATAACTATCAATCCTTTTACGCCAAAATATCTATATCCTGAATAATCACGAGTGAGTTTCTGGATGACTTCATTCGATTGCTCATATTGGTTTTCTTTGTTTTTAAAATACGCATCATAATATAACGCCTCTGCCGCCAATTCGCCTTGAGCGATAGACTCTAACTGTTTATACGCTAATTTTGCTTTTGTCTGGTCGCCGGTTTTGATAGCAGAACGAGCAATCATGATTTGAGCATCACTCTTTACTTTATTATCTGTTTTGTCGTTTGTCAATACCTTCTCGGCATAAGTTACCGTATTAGCATAATCTTGGTTGTTATAATACGAACGCATCAGGTTAGCTTGAGCATAGGTAACATTTTGAGGGAATTCGGCCTCAGTTTCTAAGCGTTTGAGCACTGGGATAGCTGCTTCAAAATCTTCTTTATTAAGGTGAATGGCACACAAGCGAACCAAAGATTGTTCGGTAAATTCGCTACGCGAGCGATTGATTACTTTTTCATAAAGCGGCTGAGCCAAATTCGGAAGGTTATCGGTAGTGTACATTTCTGCCAAATAAAATTCCGCTTTAAGCGAATGCAACCCGTTAGGAAACTTACTCAAATATCCTGTAAATCCTGAAATAGCTGCTTTGGTATTGTTTTGCAGATATTGTCTTTCGGCCGAATCATAGGTGGTGTTGTCTAATTCGGCATCGGTCACTTCGATATAACTCAAGGTTCTGACCCAAGTGGCATATTCATCTACCCTACCCGAATCTACATAAATATTTTTGGCTGTATTAACTGCTTCGATAGCTTCGGGAGAGTTCGGGAAATCTGCTGCTACTTTTTTGAATTTCGTTAAAGCCAAATCATCTTTCTGAGCGTTATAATGCACCAAGCCTTGTCTTAAAATGGCTTTAGGAACATAACTGCTCGACGGATGCTCTTTGATGAGCCTGTCATAAATAGCAATGGCTTGCTGACCGTTATTAGAATTGGTATACGAATTACCTAATTCATACATCGCATCATCGTGGTATTGCGACTTGGGGAACTTACTTATAAAGCTCACCAATTCTTCGATTTTTCGTTCTCCTCTTTCGACAAACCCATAACTAATAGCTTTTTGATAAGAAGCATAATCTAAATCAGGCCCTTTCATATCGATGGCTTTGTTATAAGCCTCCATAGCCGGCCAATATTTTCCGTCTACAAAGTAACTGTCTGCTAAACGTAAATAGGCATCATTGGTACGAATGTTATCTCCTTTGTTTGAATCGATAAACCTCTGATAATATTCAGCCGATTTTGTGTAATCTTTCAACTTGAAATAAGCATAACCCAAGTTATAATCCAAGTTTTTAAATTCCGGAGTTCCCTTGGCATTTGGGTTAGATTCAAATTGTCTAAAACTCAAAAGAGCCTCTTGAAAATTATTGGTTACATATTCGGTCTCGGCTTTCCAAAACGTAGCTCGTGCCACAAACTCTGCATCTCTTGGTTCTGCAATTGATTTTTTGAAAAACGCTAAAGCTTCTTGATGGTTTCCGTCAGTATAGAGTTCTAAACCTCTATAAAAAGTAACTTTTTGATATGCTTCTCTGTTCGAAAAGTTTTTGTTTTTTTCTAAAAGCGATAACGCTTCTTTAAAATTCCTCGAAGTGATGTAAGAGCTAATCAGCAAATTCTCTACTTCTTGATTGTTGGGGTTATTTGGGTATTTATCTATAAACCCTGCCAGCACACTTGGTATGCTTTGGTAGTTGTTCCCGATTTCGTAACTTAATTTGGCATAATTCAGATGAGCATCTTCTTGAATTTTTAGATCAAAATTCATTTCAGAAGCGTTTTTAAAAGCGTTGAGAGCCTGTTGTTTTCTATCAGTTTTCAAGTAACTTTCTCCCAAATGATAATAAGCGTTTTGAGCTACAGAGTCATTTCCGCCGACAATTTTATTAAATTGCGAGGTGGCGTTTTCGTAGTCTGCCTGTTTGTAATAAGCATAACCTAATTGATAAAAATCGGTATTACTCCATCTGCCGCTCTTACCTTTGTATTCTGTCAAATACGGAATTGCTTCTTGATATTGTCCAAGGTTGAAATAACTCTCTCCGATGATTTTATTCAGTTCTGATCTTTCGCTCGCATTTGACTTGGCCAATTGCGGCTTACCTTGGTCGATTGCCTTTTGGAAATCTCCGGTTTTAAAACTCATATCGGCCTGAAAATACGAAAGCTTATCTTTGTATTGATCCTGCTCGGCCACTTGATCAAAATATTTAGAGGCTTCTTGATAATCATCTCCTTCATAGGCTAAATAACCCAAATAGTATTTAGCTTGATCGCCATACTCTTCAGAGTTAACCACCCTTGTCAAATATCGTTCGGCTTGTCTTTTGTCTTTTGATGTAAAAAGAGCATAGCCTTTCTGAAAGTTAAATTTGTCTTGATCTTTGTTAGCTAAACTACTCTGATTAACTCTTTCGAACCACGCCAATGATTTGGCAAAATTACCTTGCCCAAAATAATATTCGCCTACTTCTTGAAAAGCATTATTCTGTTTGGTACTTGTTGGGTAGTCTTTCACAAAATTTTCCATCAGCACATCAGCACCCGATTGATCCAGGCGGATGGCACAATTAGCAATATAATAAGCACAATCAGACTGCACTTCTGTATTGTTGGTTGACTGCTTAACCTTATCAAACAATATCTGTGCGGCCTGAAACTGCTGTTCGTTATATAAAGCTACCGCCTTATTAAAATCTGCTGTTTCACTGGTATAAATGTTTGACTGTTGAGCTTGTAAGGAAGTAAAACCGATGAGAAACATCAGTGCGATTATCCGTAACTTATTCATATTTTAAATTTGGTTTTAGTTTTGCTTTCTGAATATTTGTAGAATTGAACTTAAAAAATATTTTAAATTTTCCCCTCAAATTTACGCCATATACCTAACGTAATAAAGCTTTCTTTCGTATTTTATTTACAATTATATTAACATCGGAAAATTCATAAGCACTCCCTACAATTTAATTGACTTGCGGAATTAACCTTGTTCACAATAATTTTCTTTAAAAGCTGTAACAAAATCTTTTTTTGGTTTACTAATAAAGCAATAATCAACACTATAAATTATGTTTAAGCGTTTTTTACAATTAGAATTTAAATCGTTTTTCCGTTCGGCAAGTTTAGGGCAAAGTTTAGGGCTTAAAATCCTGATGGGTTTTCTGGCTGTTTATTTTATGTTATCTTTTTTAATTTTAGGTATTGCTCTTTATCCGTTATTAGAAGAGCTGATGCCAGAGCACAAACCTATGCAAGTGCTAAACAGCTTTGTGTTGTTGTGGCTCATAGCAGAACTCATCGTAAGATTTATGATGCAAGCTCTTCCGGTGATGAATATCAAACATATGATGATTAATAACATCAAGCGAAAGTCTATTGTTCATTTCGTATTGGTTAAAAGTATCTTTTCGTTCTATAATATTCTTTCCCCTCTGGCTATCATTCCTTTTGGGATATGGTGTATCAATAAAGGAGATTACTCTACACTCCAAATTATAGGATGGGTAATTGCAATGCTTTCACTTATTATGGCAGTGAATTATGCTAATTTTCTGCTTAAGAAAAAGTTCGCCGACAACATAAAAGCTCTTATTCCTTATTTGATTATAGCATTGGCTCTAACCGGACTGGAATATTTCGAAGTATTTAGTATTACGGCGTTTTTCGGAAGCGAGCTCAACTTTTTGTTACTGCATCCATATCTGGCAATTGTTCCTATACTACTGGCTATAGGTCTTTATATATGGAATTTCAATTACTTAAAAAATAATTTTTATTTAGATTCCGGCTTGAAAGGAAAATCAACCGAGGTCGAAACCTCAGATTTAGCTTGGACCAAACACTTCGGAAGTATTGCCCCGTTTTTGCAATTGGATGTAAAGCTAATCTGGAGAAACAAACGCCCAAAAACAACTGTTTGGCTTTCTTTGATATTTTTATTATACGGACTTATATTCTATACCAACGACATTTACAGGTTAGAAACTCCGGCGTTTTTAGTGTTTGCAGGGATTTTTATCACCGGAATTTTCGTCATTAATTTCGGCCAGTTTATTCCTGCTTGGGACAGCAGCTATTACTCCATGATGATGTCACAAAACATCCCGATGAAACAATATCTGGAATCAAAAGCAGGGTTGATGTATTTTTCGATAGTGGTTCTTACACTTTTGGCTATTCCTTATGTTTATTTCGGAGTAGAAATATTACTACTGAACATTGCCTGTGCCGTTTATAACGCAGGAGTAAATGTTCCGCTTATTCTCTATGCCGGTTCGTTCAACAAAAAACGTATTGATTTGGAAAAAAGTCAGTTTATGAATTATCAAGGCACCGGAGCAGCTCAATGGATTTTAGGATTTCCGCTTTTGCTTATTCCAATCATCTTGTGGTATATCGTTTATAAAACAGTTGATCAAACGACTGCCACAGCTGCGCTTGGTTTAATTGGAGCTGTAGGTCTTTTACTGAGAAATATTTTTATGGAAAAAATCGTTAAAGCCTATAAAGCCAAAAAACACATTCAAATCAATGGGTTTAAACAAGTGAGTTAAATCTGTAGTGTTACAAAATACATTATACAACAATACAAAATACATCTAAAAATGATACAAGTAAATAATTTAACCAAAACATACGGTGGAACAACAGTTCTAAACATCGAACATTTAGAAATCAAAAAAGGCGAAAGCTTCGGTCTTGTAGGTAACAACGGAGCAGGAAAGACAACTTTTTTCTCTTTGCTCCTTGACCTTATCCAGCCTTCAAGCGGAGATATAACCAGCAACGGCATTCAAGTGCACTTGAGCGAAGATTGGAAACCTTTTACTTCTGCCTTTATTGACGAGAGTTTTTTAATCGGATACCTTACTCCCGAAGAATATTTTTATTTTATCGGAGATCTAAGAGGGCAGAACAAAGCAGATGTAGATGCCTTACTCGATAAACACAAAGAGTTTTTTAACGACGAAATCTTAAACAACAAAAAATACTTGCGTGATTTATCAAAAGGAAACCAAAAAAAAGTAGGTATTATCGCCACACTCATTGGCAATCCGGAAGTGATTATCTTGGACGAGCCTTTTGCTAATCTTGACCCAACCACACAAATCAGGCTCAAACGAATCATTAAAGAATTAGCCGATAACCCCGAGATAACCATTTTGGTATCTAGTCACGATTTGATACATACCGTAGAGGTATCTAACCGCATCGTAGCGCTCAACAAAGGTGAAATCGTAAAAGACATTCAAACTTCTGCAGAAACACTCAAAGAGTTAGAAGCGTTTTTTGCGGTGTAGAGTTTATCCTAAAGCAACCTAAGTCATATAAGCATGTTAAATTCTGCTTATATGACTTTTTCATATCAACGAATTATTCAATCTGAATATTTACCCTATATCCTTCATACGTCCGAACATTAAAAACGGTTTGATCTTCAAAAATTAGGTATTGTCCTTTGATACCGACCAGTTTCCCTTGATATAAAGGTGTTTTTTCTAGGTTTAACGAGCGTACTTTGGTTGGATATTGCAACACAGGATATTCTATTTTAAATAATTCGCTCTGACTACTTTCATAGAAAGACTGGATTTCTTGAGGCAGATAAATGCCTAATTGAGTTTTTTCGTAATTCAAATCAACTTCTGGAATTTGATTTTGCAACATCTTTCGATAATTGGTTTTGTCCGAAAAATGGTTTTTAAGAATCACCTCTGTAATTCCCGCCAAATAGCGATTCGGAACCTCAACAATGGGCAACGCCTGCACTGCTCCTTGATCTATCCAACGATAAGGTACTTGTGTTTTTCGGGTAACCCCTACTTTGAGCTCGCTCGATAAAGCCAAATAAACTATATGAGGTTGCAGCTGCACACGCTTTTCGTATGATAAATCACGGTCAGCGATATCCAGATGTGCCGTACTCAATTGAGGTTTGATAATCCAATCTCCGGCAAGAGGTGACTTATAAAAGCAATCATAACAAAAGCCTTGTCTGAAAATCTTTTTTTCTAAGTTGCAACTTAAACATTGATAACCGATATGTTCAAAAGTCACTTTTTTTTGTAGTAATTGATTGATATTTAAAAAATTAGAATCAGAAACCAAGTAATACTGCACCGGGCTTACCCATTCTGTTTGCATTTTTGTTAGCACAAATTCAAAAGACATCTTAATTTTATTTACTTTTACAGTTGGTAAAGATAACAAAAATGGCCCTTTCAATTATCAATTCCGTTGCATCATGGATTCTTAAAAAAAGAATTCATCAAATTGAATTGTTTATAAAATACCCGAATGAAGTTCAGGAAGAACTGCTATTCAACCTTTTGAAGAATGCCGAGAACACAATTTTAGGCAAAAAATATGGCTTTACAGACATTCACTCTTATCGTTCTTTTGCAGAAAATGTTCCGATTGTAACCTACGAAGAATTTCAACCCTATATCGAAAGAGCAAGAAGAGGAGAACCCAACATCTTCTGGAACTCTCCCATCAAATGGTTTGCAAAATCAAGCGGAACAACCGATGCCAAAAGCAAATTTATTCCGGTAAGCAACGAAGCCCTCGAAGACTGCCATTATAAAGCCGGAAAAGATATGCTTTGTCTTTATTTAAACAACAACGAGAATTCAGAACTTTTTACCGGCAAGAGCCTCCGTTTGGGTGGAAGCAAAGAGCTGTATAACGACAACAATACTTATTTTGGTGATTTATCGGCAATTTTAATAGAAAACTTACCGATTTGGGCAGAATTTAGTAGCACTCCGAGCAATAAAGTTTCACAACTATCTGATTGGGAAATCAAGCTAGATGCCATCATTAAAGAAACTACTCAAGCAAACGTAACCAGTTTTGCCGGTGTGCCGTCTTGGATGCTTGTTTTGCTCAATAAAACGCTGGAAACTACCGGGAAAGGTAACTTGTTTGACATCTGGCCTAACTTAGAAGTTTACTTTCACGGAGGTGTAAGCTTTAATCCGTATAGAGAACAGTACAAAAAATTATTGCCAAGCTCTGATTTTAATTATTACGAAATTTATAATGCCTCTGAAGGGTTCTTTGCCTTGCAAGACCTTAACGATTCAGACGAAATGCTTTTGATGCTTGATTATGGTATTTTTTACGAATTCATCCCCATGGATATTTTCGGAACTTCAAATCAAAAAGCCATTCGTCTTGCTGATGTAGAAATCGGAAAAAATTATGCTATTATCATTTCTACCAATTCGGGGCTTTTTCGTTATATGATTGGTGATACCGTTAGGTTTACTTCGCTTAATCCTTACAGAATAAAAATCACCGGCCGTACCAAACATCACATTAACGTATTTGGCGAAGAACTAATGATCGAAAATACAGACCAAGCCATTGCAGCTGCTTCTAAAGCCACAAATACAGAAGTATTAGATTATACGGTAGCACCGATTTTTATGGTCGAAAGAGAAAAAGGAGCTCACGAGTGGATGATTGAATTCAGAGAAAACCCAAAAGATATGGGTTTATTTCATGAAGTTTTAGACCATACGTTAAGGTCCTTAAACTCAGATTATGACGCCAAGCGAAATAACAACATGACTCTTAATCCGCCGGTTTTGAATATAGCAAGAAAAAACCTCTTTTATGACTGGCTAAAACAAAACGGAAAACTGGGAGGACAAAACAAAATCCCACGCCTGTCAAACGACAGAGCTTATCTTGAAGAGCTTAAAGAAATGTAGTTTTATAGTTATCAAAAAATAATTGAAAGGTTACATCTTGAAGAACGAGTCGACAAATTCTACTTTGTTAAATACTTGCAGATCTTCGATGCCCTCTCCTACTCCGATATACTTTACAGGAATCTGAAACTGATCTGAAATTCCGATTACTACTCCGCCTTTTGCTGTTCCGTCAAGCTTGGTTACCGCCAAAGAAGTTACTTCGGTAGCTGCCGTAAATTGTTTTGCCTGTTCAAAAGCATTTTGTCCGGTTGAGCCATCAAGCACTAATAATACATCATGTGGAGCATCTGCTATTACTTTTTGCATCACTCGTTTTACCTTCACAAGCTCGTTCATCAGGTTTACTTTATTGTGTAACCTTCCGGCTGTATCTATAATCACCACGTCTGCATTTTGGCTTACGGCTGATTGCAGCGTATCAAAAGCTACCGAAGCCGGATCGCTTCCCATTTGTTGTTTTACGATAGGCACTCCTACTCTATCTGCCCAAACCTGAAGTTGATCTATAGCGGCAGCTCTAAAAGTATCGGCAGCACCAAGCACTACATTAAATCCTTTTTTCTTAAACTGATAAGCAAGCTTCCCGATTGTAGTTGTTTTTCCGACGCCATTAACGCCCACCACCATCAAAACGTATGGTTTTTTGCCGGTCGGAAGCTCAAAATCTGTTTCTTCTCCTGAATTAGTCTCAGAAAGTAGTGCAGCTATCTCTTCTCTTAAAATCGAGTTAAGCTCGTCTGTTCCTAAATATTTATCACGGGCTACACGCTCTTCGATTCTTTCGATAACTTTAAGTGTAGTATCTACCCCCACGTCTGACGAGACTAAGACCTCTTCGAGGTTATCTAATACTTGCTCATCTACTTTTGATTTTCCGGCAACCGCCTTTGATAATTTAGAAAGAAAACTGGTTTTTGACTTTTCTAACCCTTTATCGAGCGTTTCTTTCTTTTCAGAAGAAAATATTTTTTTAAATAAATTCATAGTAAACTATATTCATTATGTTCAATCGTACAAAAATAAGATTTAAATTTGAGATTGATTCATATATTTACCTAACCAACGAGAAATGTCCTCGAAATTATTTTCCGTTTTGTCTTTCTATTAAAAAACCAATAATCAGAAGCCGGCAAATTTTCCCCGCGTAACGCACCTTCACATTAAATATCCCACATTTGGTTTTGAAATAAATTTACGCTTGCCTATACTTCTTTATTGTATTTTTGCTGTTTCTTAAAGTAAGAAAATATAAGCACTACAACCATGCAAAGCCTACTTCTTTTATTTTTATGTCTTGTTATCGGAATCAGTTTGCAGAGAGTGCGTGCCTTTCCGAAAAACACACATGTAGTGCTGAATCAGTATGTATTATATGTAGCCCTTCCGGCTATGGCTTTGTATTTTCTTCCTAAGATTACATTAGGCTGGGAACTTCTTTTTCCGGCTTCGGTAGCTTGGATTGCTTTTGGTCTTTCGTATGTGTTTTTTAATTTTTTAGGTAAAAAATTAGGCTGGAGCCGAAAACTCACTGGATGCCTCATTATTACGGGCGGGCTTGGCAATACGTCGTTTGTGGGTATTCCGGTAGTTGAAGCGTTTTTTGGCAAAGAAGGATTAGAAACCCTTATCATCGTAGATTTGCCCGGTACGTTTGTAGTTTTATCAACACTGGGAATTCTGGTAGCTACAAAATATTCAAAAGTTAAAACCTCTGTTTCGTTAAGCAGAAAATTAATAAGTTTTCCGCCTTTTATTGCATTTATTATCGGTATAGTTATGGCTATTATAAAAGTTGATTTTCCTGAGGTAGTTTCAGAAACTTTTAAAACCCTGACCGCCACTGTCTCTCCTATTGCTTTGATCTCGGTTGGGTTTCAGCTTAAGATTCACAGAAAGAATAAGCATTATCGTTATTTGGCTTTGGGGTTGGCTTTTCAGTTATTGATTATTCCTGCGGTAATTTTCGGATTGTTTTATGGGGTTTTCGGAAAAACTGATTTGGCTACTCAAGTATCTATTATCGAAGCCGCAATGGCACCAATGATTACCGGAGCCATTCTCGCGAGCTCTTATGGTCTTAAACCTCAGCTTTCAAACATGATGGTCGGCTTCGGTATTCCGATTTCTTTTCTTACTTTAGGGCTTTGGTATCTGCTCATACAGTGGGTGATGTAGTTATTTCTCAGGGTTAAGTAGGCTCAACAAAGCTAACCGATAGCTTGGCAGACCAAAGCCGATAATCACCCCTTGAGCAACCGGCGAAATATAGGAAGTATGCCGAAAGGTTTCTCTAGAAAAAGTGTTGGATATATGAACCTCAATAACTGGAGCAATAACAGCACTCACCGCATCTGTAATACCTATCGAAGTATGTGTATAGGCTCCTGCATTCAAGATTATTCCGTCATACGAAAAGCCGGTTTGTTGAATCTTAGTAATAATTTCTCCTTCAATATTACTCTGAAAATAGTCAATATCTATATTATTAAATTCGTTTTGAAGTACTTTTAGGTAATCTTCAAAAGATTGATTTCCATAAATATATGGTTCTCTTTTGCCCAACAGATTCAAATTTGGCCCGTTGATAATAATGATTTTCATACAGAATTACTTTGTCCAAATATAATTCTTTTTTAAAGAATTATCCTAACAATTAATTGTTTTGGTTAGCCTATATAAGTCACAAAATTCTCTTTGGTTCTCCTCACTTTTTTCTGATTTACCAGCCAATCATTTTCTACATCTCTATAGCCCAAAGTAAGCAAAGTTGTGCTTTTTAATCCTCGTTTAGAAAGCCCTAAAAGTTCGTCTAATTCTTCATTTTTAAATCCTTCCATTGGGGTAGCATCGACCTTAAGAGTGGCTGCTTCTGCAATAGCCATCCCAAAACCGATATAAGCCTGTCTTGAAGTGTGGGCAAAAGCTTGTTCGGGCGTAAGGTGAAGATAAGTCGATTTTAGGCTATTGATATAATCTGTAAAACTCTCAAAAGGCGTATTTCGTTCTTGTGCCGAAACCCTAAAGATTTCTTCGATTCGCTCATCGGTATATTTATCCCAACTTGCAAAAACTAAAAGATGCGATGCATCAACAATTTGACTTTGCCCCATGGCAATAGGTTGAATTTTTCGCTTGAGCTCTTCGTCGTTGATTACGATAATCTCAAAAGGTTGTAACCCAGAAGAAGTCGGTGCCAAATGAGCCGCCTCTATGATTTGCTCTACTTGTCTTGGGCAACTTTTTGCCCGTTCATTTTCTTAACGGCATATCGCCACTTTAAAGCCTCTATTACACTCATAATATAAATCGTTTTCATAGTTAATATTTGTGCATACAAATATAAGAATAGAGCATCTAATAATGATTTATAGAATGTTAAAAGTTGATCTAATGGTTTATATTTGCTATTATACATACATAAGAATTTTATATATAAGTAAATTATGTATATTTGCACTTGAAATAATACTGAAAAATGAAAAGTTCGCAGCTATACAAAGGTAGTCTTATTACCATTATTATGAAGCTTTTGGAAGAAAACGGAAGGATGTATGGTTATGAAATCACCCAAAAAGTAAAGCTCTTGACACAAGGAGAACTAAAAATTACCGAAGGGGCTCTGTATCCCGCTTTGCACAAATTAGAAGCCGAAGGGCTACTTGATGTAGAAGTAGAACGAGTAGATAACCGTTTGCGAAAATATTATAAACTCACCGAAAACGGTCAAAAAGAAACCATTAACCGACTGGCAGAGCTTGAAGATTTCATCAAAAATATGCAGATGTTAGTAAACCCTAAATTGACTTAGAGATGAATTGGAAAAAAATAATCTTATCAGTAACTATAAAAAGTGTCATAATTGGACTTACGCTTCATTATTTTATGAATTACCCAATAGACTTTATGCTGATTATTTTTGGTGTTCTATTAGTCATATTGTTTTTGAGTTTATAAAATTGAAAGTAATCAAAAGAACAAAAGACAATGAAATTAAATAAAGAACAGATTCAAAAAATCAATCATTCTCTTTTAAAACAAGACAAAGTTTATGATGATATGGTTCGTTTAGAACTTGTTGATCATATTGCCTCTGTTCTGGAAGAGAGCGAATCAAACTTTGAAGAAAGTTTCAAAAAGTATTGGCTTTCAAAAGAGAAAGTTTTGCTCATCACTCAGGCCAAAAACCACATCGAATCCAAAAAAAATATAATTGAAACACATTTCTGGAAACAGTTCATAAACCCTACCAACCTATTACTGATTATAGGGCTGTTTTTTTTGTTGACTTATTTAATACAAAATTTTGATTTACTCCACACATTTATAAACTTTAGTCTATTGGTTTTGGTTGCCCTACTACTTATAACTTTTGTTATAGAAAGGTTCATCAAAAAACGGAAGTATTTTTACGTCAAGTCGCTTTATGGTTCCATTTCTATTTTTTATACTATTTCATTACAACTTTCTATCTCTGTTTTAAGAGATAAAATAATCTACCAAACGGTTTATACTCATTTATTTTTATTCTATATAAGCATAATAATTATCAGCTTTTGGTTTTTTTATAAAACATATCGATTTGCTCAATCTTTCAATAACTTTCAACTTATAGACAACCGATGAACCTCACTCCAGAACAAATAGAGCATTTATATCTCTTTACACGGCAGCATTTTGTAGAGTATTATGATTTGCAAACCGAACTTGTTGATCATCTGGCCAACGGAATAGAACAGCAATGGCAAGCCAGTCCAAATATGTCTTTTGATGAAGCATTAAACAACGAATTCAAAAAATTCGGGGTAATGGGTTTTTCGGATGTTGTTGAAAAAAGAAGTCATGCGCTAGGAAAAAAGTATATGAAAATAATATGGATACACTTTAAAGCGTTTTTTAAGGTGCCGAGAATTATAATGACACTTTTTTTAATTTTTATGGCCTATCAGCTTTTGGTTATTATTCCGTATAAGAATACTGTTATTATAGGCTGGTTTGTGTTGCTAATCACTTGGGCAATTTTCAAAATGATTCAATCTAATAAACAATACAAAAGAAAAACAAAAGCTACCGGAAAAAAATGGATGCTTGAAGATTTAATAAGACGATTTGGAAACTTCCCTCTTTTTCTTTCTCTGCTTGTGAATTTTATTATCCAGCTTATAGGCTCTAAACCCATACAATCAGAAAACCCAACCATTCTTCTGATTTTTTCGATTATTCTGGTGCTCGTTACCCTATTAAGTTATGTGCTATTTTATGTTATTCCTCAAAAAGCAGAACAATATTTAAAGGAGCATTATCCTGAATATAAATTAGCTTAAATAAATCTATATTTTAAAAATATCTATCTAAAAAGGTTGTTGTTTTTAATAACTTCTTTAAGAGCTTTTACGTTTTTTATTTTGAGAGGTTTTTCAAACGAAAGAATGTGTTGCTCATGATGGGCATCAGAGCCAGCAAACTCAATCAGACCTTCGCCCAAGAGTCGATCGGCTACTTTGGCAACACTTGCTCCGTAATAGCCTACTGTCGAAAGCAAATTGATTTGCAAATGACAACCTGATTTTTTTAGTTTATTGTATTCGTTAAAATTATTGTGGTAAAACAAATACCGCTCCGGATGTGCCAATACAGGCTTATATCCTGCTACTTGCAATTCGAAAATTATATCATAAAGCTGAATCGGAGCATTAATATAAGACATCTCGACCAATACATAATTATCCTTGAGTGTCAATAGCTTTTCAGATTTAAAAAGCTCGACAAACGACTCATCCATCAGATATTCTGAAGCTGTTTTAAGGTGAAGTTGACCAGATAATTCCGGCAAAAGTTGCTCAACTTCTTTGTGTTTAGTAATAATTCCGGTTGAGGTATTATCCCAAACTCCGCTTATAGTGTGTGGTGTAGCTATAGCATGACTAAAACCAAGCTCCACAAATGATTCCATTAAAAACCGGCTATCACCCATAGTTTTCGCACCGTCATCAATACCAAACAAAATATGCGAATGAATATCGGTAAAATCAACGGTTAGGTCTTTCAGGTAAATAGATTTTGATTTAAAAATAGAGAGCATTTCAAAGGGGTTATTATTTTAGTGCAGAAACAAGAATATTACACATCACAAAGTAGATTACAACCGACACTACCAATATTAAAAGTGTGAATTTCTGCTGGTTTATAACTTCTGAAATATACTTTTTATAAATAAAATAAAAAAATGTACCTGTCAAAGCTCCAAATAAATAACCCGTAATAATATCTGTTGGGAAGTGTAGCCCCAGATAAATTCGGCTATAAGCAAAGATTAACGGAAACAAGAATAACAGAAAAGCATACTTATAGTATTTCCGGAAAATTAAAAACAAGAACAATGTTGTAGCCATCGAATTAGATGCATGCCCAGAGAAAAAACTAAAAGAACTTCTTCTGATAAGAATCCTCAAATTTTCATTGATGTCCAAATCATTAACAGGTCGTAATCTCTCGAAAGAATATTTAAACAGATTGGTCGTCTGGTCACAAACCATAATAATCAAGGCAATAAGAAGAAGAACAAGCCCCAAATGCTTCCATCCTATTTTTTTCCAAAGCAGATAAAAAATAAACAGAAAAATAGGAGTAAGATAGAACTGATTGGTGATAAAAAGCCAAAAAGGGTCAAACGTTTCTGAGCCCAAATTATTTAAAAAAACTAAAAGTTCTTTGTCTTTCTGAATAAAGTCGGTCATTATCGCTGTCTTTTTATTGGGCCGGTCATACCCTCGATATCTTCTTTTATTTTGTCAATTTCTTTAGTGAAAGTCTCGGTCGAAGATTGGTCAAGTTGAGTGATATCGCTCTTAAGGGAATCCTTTATGTCGGTAATTTCGCTAAAATCAGCGCTTTTTTGAATTTCACTTTTGATTTCATTCGTTGCGTTTTTGATTTGAGCCATCCCTTTGCCCAATGTGCGGGCTATTTCAGGGATATTTTTAGCCCCAAAAAGCATGAGTGCCACAAGAACAATTAGTGCTATTTCTGATATTGCCATCTTGTTTTGTTGAGGTTATACGCAGTGTTACAAAAAGCAAAGATACATCTTTTTTTGGTTTTTATTTATTTTCGAATATTCGTTTCTTTAATATAAGAAATCATGTTTTTTATAAGAATCTCCCCTTGCTTCTCTTTGTTTATTGTGATTATATCTTCAAAAACCACCTTAAATGTAGTGATGTATTTTGTATCTGCTTATTTCCTGTTTAAACAAATTAAAAACGAACACAAGTTTCACACGAGATAAAAAAGCTTTTTGAATGTGCAAGCTTTATGTTCATTATATTTAGGAGTATTAAGTTAAAGGTACATTTTGCAAAATATCCTATTTACAAATTTACAAATCCAATTAATTTTCGTTCTTTTGTAGGATTGTTTTTTTCTTATGTCACAATTCGATTCGATAAGACCTTTTTATGACAGCGAAGTAAACGAAGCTTTGGTTTCGATTTTACATCATCCGATGATGAAAGCAATGATGAACTTTACCTTTCCAGACAAAGAACCTTCTTTTTGGAAACAAAAGCTCTCAGATACGCATTCAATCAGAGATTTTCAGGCAAAATTTCTATATCACTCTATACAGCGGGTATTAGAAAAAAGTTCCGACGGATTGACCACTTCCGGATTCGAAAAATTAAATCCAAACACTTCATATCTGTATATATCTAATCACAGAGATATCATACTTGACACTTCTCTTCTCAATGTTACGCTACTGGATAAAGGGCTGGTAATGACAGCTTCGGCTATCGGAGACAACCTTGTGCAGAAAAATTTTACGCGAACATTATCCCGGCTGAACCGAAACTTTCTAATACAGCGCAATTTGAGTCCAAGAGAGCTCTTGCAAAGCTCTAAACTGGTTTCGGAATATATCTATAAACTCATTACCACCGAAAATCGCTCAGTATGGATTGCCCAAAGAGAAGGACGCACCAAAGACGGCAACGATACCACACAACAAGGAGTTCTTAAAATGTTAGGGATGGCATCAAACGAGGAAGACGTGATGACTTACTTAAAGAAGTTACGTATTGTGCCGGTATCTATTTCGTATGAATATGACCCTACCGATGCCCTCAAAATACCTCGTTTAGTGGCCGAGGCGAATCAGGAATCCTACGTAAAAGATAAAAACGAAGACTTTAATAATCTGATAAGCGGAATTATCGGACAGAAAAAACGAATTCACATTCATGTCGGGGATGTTTTGGATACTGAGCTCGATTTTATCGGAACCCAAATAGACGGTACTAACAAGCAGTTGCAAGCATTGGCACAAGCCATAGACGTTGCGATTATGAACGGTTACAAATTATGGCCTACAAATTATATTGCCTATGATTTGTTGCGTCAAACTAACGAATATGCCGGGTTTTATACTGAAAAAGAAAAACAGCTTTTCGAAAGGCGTTTAGATATTAAAATTAACGAAGACAACCCTATCGAATTTGAAAGTTTTTTGACTATGTATGCCAATCCGGTTATTAATAAGAAGAAATATGACGAATTTGGCTAAGAGCAACATACTTTTGATTTATACCGGAGGAACGATTGGAATGGTAAAAGACCCAAAAACGGGTTCGCTCAAAGCTTTTGATTTTAGTGAAATTCAAGATCGTATCACTGAATTAGAGCAATTAGACTGTAATATCTCTACGATTTCGTTTGAAAAACCGATTGACTCTTCGGATATGAATATTGAGCGTTGGGTACAAATAGTATCCATTATCGAAGAAAATTATAATGATTTTGATGGTTTTGTAGTACTTCACGGGTCAGACACCATGTCTTACTCGGCTTCTGCTCTAAGTTTTATGCTCGAAAACTTATCGAAGCCCGTTATTTTCACAGGTTCACAGTTGCCTATTGGTGATTTGAGAACCGATGCCAAAGAAAACCTAATTACCGCCATTCAGATTGCTTGCCTCAAAGAAAACAACAAGGCAGTTATTCAAGAAGTATGCTTGTATTTTGAATATAAACTATACCGTGGTAACCGCACCAGCAAGATTCACGCAGAGCATTTTGAAGCTTTCGAATCGATTAATTATCCTCCGTTAGCCGAGTCTGGAGTTCACCTAAAAGTTAACCAAAATCTGCTCTTGTCGAACCCCGACAATCAAGTAGTTTTTCATAAAAGCTTAGACAGTAATATTGTTGTATTAAAACTTTTCCCGAGTATCAATAAGTTGGTCGTAAACACTATTCTTTTGATTCCTGATCTGAAAGGAATCATTTTAGAAACCTACGGAGCAGGAAATACTACTATGGAAGATTGGTTTACACAAGCTTTAGAAAAAGCTATTCAGTCGGGCATTCATGTTGTTAATGTTACCCAATGTGTCGGGGGAAGCGTAAATATGGGGCAATACGAAAACAGCTCTGCACTAAAGAGAATCGGGGTGATTTCCGGAAAAGATATGACCACCGAGGCTGCCGTTACCAAACTCATGTATATGTTAGGGCAAAAAATATCCTATCCAGCTTTTAAAACAATATTTGAAACACCCCTTAGAGGTGAAATTTCTTAGAAATTTTTATTACATTTGCAAACCCAAAAAGAAAGGTGCTCGAGTGGTTGAAGAGGCTACCCTGGAAAGGTAGTATACGGCAACGTATCGTGGGTTCGAATCCCATCCTTTCTGCTACAAACCAAACCTGCTGAAAATCAGTGGGTTTTTTATTGAATTTTCTGTTACACGAAGCTCCTATATTACATTAAGCTTTTACAAAACGGATAACTTCTGGATATAATTTTCTTCTTCTCCCTTTATTGATTAGGATAGCATTTACGATTGGGTATATAAAATTGATGAGATATAAAACAAAAAAAGCTATAATAAACTTGTTAGCATTAGGGTAATGTATTATTTTAAGAACAACAAAAATAACCATAGCGACATTTGATACGATTGTCCAGATAATCTGGAAGTTCAGAATATTAGCCCCCTGAATATGTACATCAATAATCTTGTCACGTTTGTTAAACCAAAGAATAGCAGGCAAAATAATATTCCCAAAAGGAATGACACAAAATACCAAAACAGAAAGGTGTAGAAAAACCAGATAGGTTTTGTCTTCGTGTTTTCCGTAATCTAAAATGTCTTCGATATTGATTCCTAACGCATCACAAACCGCTTTTAGGGTGGCACCTCTTGGGTCGGTCTCGTTTTTTTCAATTCTTTGAATAGTCCGCAAGCTTATTTTGGCGTTTTCTGCTAATTCTTCTTGAGAGAACCCTTTTTGCTTTCTGATTTCAGTGATTTTTTGTCCGATGGATTTCATAATGTTATAATTAAAATTATGAAGCAAAACTACCTTGCAAATATAACTTTTGATAGCGTTATTCTTATGACATTCTTACGTCATTGGTGCTAAACTACCGAAAACAAGCTTTTCAGTAACTTTTTAGATGCATTTTCGTCTTATAGAAAACAATTATATGAAAAATACTATAAAATTAGAAGAGTTGGTTCTATTCATTTTAGGAGTCTTCCTTTTTTCAACACTAAATTATGAATGGTGGTGGTTTTTGGTTTTAATTTTATTGCCGGATGTTTCGATGATTGGTTATGCTTTCGGAAATAAGATTGGAGCTTATTTATATAACATTTTTCATCATAAAGCTGTTGCAATATTAGTTTATTTAACTGGAGTATATCTGGATAACTCACACATACAACTCATCGGAATTATCTTTTTTTCTCACTCGGCTTTAGACAGAATGTTAGGGTACGGATTGAAATATCCGATTTCTTTCCACCATACACACTTAGGAAAAATAGGTAAGAACAAAACCCAGGGTAATTATTCCTGAGTTTCGTTATTGTCTTTATATTCGGGATAAAGAAAGTTGTTATAAGGAAAACGAGTAATATGAATTTCTCTAACAGCTTCATACACCTTTTCACGGAATTCCTCAATATTCTCTTTGTCGGTTGCCGAGATAAATAACGTATTTCTTTCTCCTACTTTACTCATCCATGTTTTTTGCCAGTCTTCGAGTGTTTTGTGGCGATTGGTTGGTTCGGTTATCAAATCATCTTCGTCGATAATTAAAGGCTCAAAAGCATCAATCTTATTAAACACCATAAGGGTTGGCTTGTCATCAGATTTTATTTCTTTAAGAATATCGTTAACCGATGTAATATGGTCTTCAAAATCCGGGTGCGAAATATCGACAACATGGAGTAACAGATCAGCTTCGCGTACTTCATCGAGCGTACTTTTGAACGACTCTACTAATTGAGTAGGTAACTTACGGATAAACCCAACCGTATCTGAGAGTAAAAAAGGAAGGTTTTTGATGACTACTTTTCGCACTGTAGTATCAAGTGTAGCAAAGAGTTTATTCTCTACAAAAACCTCACTTTTACTAATCAGGTTCATCAATGTTGATTTCCCCACATTAGTATAACCTACCAAAGCCACTCTAACTAAGGCTCCGCGGTTACTACGTTGCACAGCCATCTGCCGATCAATTATTTTAAGCTTGTCTTTGAGTAATGAAATTCTGTCTCTGACAATACGTCTGTCCGTCTCGATTTCTGTTTCTCCAGGACCTCTAAGCCCGATACCTCCTTTTTGACGCTCTAAGTGAGTCCACATTCCGGCTAATCTGGGAAGAAGGTATTGATACTGAGCTAACTCAACTTGTGTTCTGGCATAAGAAGTCTGAGCTCTTTGGGCAAAAATATCCAAAATCAAATTGGTTCTGTCTAATACTTTTACGCCCAAAATTCTATCTAAGTTTTTTTGCTGTGAAGGCGAAAGTTCATCATCAAAAATTACTGTTGAAATATCATTATCTTTTACGTAATAAGCAATCTCATCTATTTTTCCCGACCCTAAAAAAGTCTTAGGATTGGGCGTGTCAAGTTTTTGCCAAAAACGCTTTACTACTTCGCCCCCAGCCGTAGTGGTCAAAAACTCAAGCTCATCAAGATACTCTTTTAGCTTATCCTCACTTTGGTTTTGTGTAACAGCACCGACAATGACGCTTTTTTCAAAATTTATTATTTCTTGTTCTATCATTCGTTTTTATTGAGAACGCAAAGATACGAAGGTTACAGAAAATTTTAGTAGATTCTTGGATGGTCTTTTTATATTTAATATCGTGTTATAGCTCCAAAACCGTTAAATTTAGAAAGTTCACCTTTGGGCAAAAACACCACATCCCCACCATAATCCATATTTAGTTCAATCAGTTCGTCATAAATATCATCAATTATCCCGGCTTGATTTCTACTGCTTTCAGGCACATACTTAATCTCATCATTTTCGATAATTGCCGGCTGAAATAAGCCTTGTTCTACAAATAATGTCTGTATTCTTCCTTCTTTGATTGCTCTATAAATTTCATTAGTATCACTTAGGAACTTATTGAGGGTAACTGCCTTTTTTAATTCCGCTTTTCGTTGATCATTTTTCTTTTTGTTGTATTCCTTAACTACCTCCCAAGCATCCGATACAATCTCATGGTCTTTTTCGCTCTGCCTGTTTCTACTCAAGAATATATCAAAAATAGTTTCGGGCTGATCGGCTATTTTTATATACTCATAATAATTTTGCTGATCTGAAGAAATCAAAACCGGAAGTGGATTGTTCTTTCTGGTCTGATTGACAATCTTATCGACTTGATTAAAAAATTCTGCTGTAAGGTGTCGTTGTCGAGATGCATCCGAAAGCTCAATCATACTAGAGGGTTGAGACACTTCATTTATAAAAGGATACGGGTTACCAAATTCTTTTACGACCTTTTCGTTAAAGGCTTCTATAAGACGAGCTTGATCTTTGCTTAATACCAACACATAGTAATTGGTTTGATGCTTTAGTGCTCTGGTCAAATCACGGGTGGCAAAGGTATTATCTATCACTACGCGGTTTTCAACCGGAATAGGTAAGCGAACAAATTCAGCTATATCTTGATTAACAAATAAAATTAAACTCTCAATATTCTCTCTATGATTAATAGTGTCGGCGAGCTTATTTAATTTATCAATCAAACCTTGCACCTCTTTCTTAGTAAAGTCGGCCAAAAGCCGTGTTTCGGCTTCTTTGACTAAGTTTCTTAACAAGATAGCATCTTTTTGATTGTCTGGGAGTGTTCTGTGTGTGTTGAGAATAATAGTAATACTATTTTCTGAAGTAAGGGCTTTGAGTTCTTTTAATTGAATATTCATACGCTTATAATTTATCTGAATTTATTTATCTTAAAAAACAACCTTTGATTGATAAAAATAGAAAAAACAACTCAAAAAAACAACTTAAAATTAGGTTAAAACGTATTCCCTTAAAAAAGAACCAAATATCTATGAGTTGCAATGAACAAATAACAAAAAAAAGGACAAACTCACGTTTGTCCTTTTTAATGGGATAAGAATAATATGATTATTCTTTATTTTCAGTATCTTCAGAAGTGCTTTCTGTCTGCGTTTGCGGAGTTTCTACCTCTGGAGCTTGTTGTTCTTCAACAGCAACATCAGCTTTTTTCCCTCTACTTCTACGTCTAGTTTTCTTAGCTTCTTTTTTACCACCGTTATAAAGCTCGTTGAAGTCAACCAGCTCAATCATTGCCATATCAGCGTTATCTCCTAAGCGATTTCCTAATTTGATGATACGAGTGTATCCTCCGGGACGATCGGCAACTTTTGGAGCTACTTCTCTGAACAATTCAGCAACTGCATATTTGTCTCTTAAATAAGAGAATACAATACGTCTGTTGTGCGTTGTATCTTCTTTTGATTTTGTAACCAACGGCTCTACAAACCCTTTCAGTGCTTTGGCTTTTGCTACTGTGGTGTTTATGCGTTTGTGTTCTATAAGTGAACAAGCCATATTAGCCAACATTGCT
>CAYPCZ010000024.1:0-31176 GCA_964409345.1 uncultured Flavobacterium sp.
GTAGAATGTACCGAAGAAGAACATCAACTTAACAGACGTTCGATATTTATGATTACTTCGATGGAAGAAGAGTAGATAGTCTTTTTTACTTAAAATTAAGAATAGAAACTACTTGGCTAATTATTTTAGGAATTCTCTTGGCTATCAGTCTAAGCGAAAAAGTATATCTTTGCAAAAAAATAAAGAAATGCCTAAAATAGGAAACATCATATTACCTGATTACCCGCTTTTGCTTGCCCCTATGGAAGATGTTAGCGATCCTCCCTTTAGAAGGTTGTGCAAAATGCATGGCGCTGATTTGATGTATTCTGAATTTATTTCTTCGGAAGGGTTGATTAGAGATGCGATGAAAAGCCGTCAGAAATTGGATATTTTTGATTACGAACGTCCGGTAGGCATTCAGATATTTGGCGGAGACGAAGAGGCAATGGCGATGTCTGCCAAAATTGTAGAAACCGTTGAGCCTGATTTGGTGGATATCAATTTTGGGTGTCCTGTCAAAAAAGTAGTTTGCAAAGGAGCCGGAGCCGGAGTGCTGAAAGATGTTGATTTAATGGTGCGGTTAACCAAAGCCGTAATAAAAAGCACTCATTTGCCTGTGACGGTAAAGACTCGCCTGGGTTGGGACGAAAGCTCTATAAATATAGATGAAGTAGCAGAGCGCCTTCAGGATGTGGGGGTTCAAGCACTCACTATTCATGCTCGAACTCGAGCACAAATGTATAAAGGGCATTCCGATTGGACGCATATCGAACGAATAAAAAAAAATCCTCGAATTACGATGCCTATTTTTGGGAATGGTGATATTGACAGTCCTGAAAAAGCTTTGGAATATAAAAATAAGTTTGGCCTTGACGGAATGATGATTGGCCGTGCTGCCATAGGTAATCCGTGGATTTTTAATCAAATCAAACATTATTTCAAGACAGGGCAAAAACTTGCCGACCCCACCATCTTAGATAGAGTAGAGGCTGCTCGAAATCACCTCACATGGTCGATGGAGTGGAAAGGAGAACGCGTAGGGATTGTAGAAATGCGTAGGCACTATGCTAACTACTTTAAAGGAATTCCGGACTTCAGACAATACCGACAAAAAATGGTAACAGAAGACAATCCGGAAAGAATATTTGAAGTTTTTGAAGAAGTAAAACAACTCTATGAGTTCGTATAAGCTATAGCCTAAAGGTTAAATCTCCGAAAATGGTCTCGACCAAACCTCCTAAAATATTAGCATAAAAAACACCTTGAGAACCCAGTCTTTGATATTCTTGAGCGTCATAGAACAACGGCTCTCTGTGCAAGGGTTTAAGGTTTATCTTATAGTCAAACCAGAAGTAGTCTGATTGGGTATGATGTAATTCTTTAATCATACTTTGCTCTTCCAAAGAAATATCACTGTCTAATAGCCCTAATTCTTGTTCATACACAAAAAGATTATGATCTGACTCTATGATAAGGTCTTTAAACACAGAGGAAATCTCTTGTTGTTGACTAAAAGTTACCAGAGGAAATAAAAAGCAAAAAAGAAGTTTTTTCATAACACTTTTTTTAATGAGTCATAAAATTACGAAAAAAAATTAAAATACTATTTTTTAAATCTGTAATCGATCTCTGAGTTGTTTCATTTTTTGCATTCCTTTTCCTATGGTTTTAAAATCATAGATGAGAATCGAAATGAGTAATACTATCGGGATTATCAATACGTTTTCAGCATAGTTTACAGTTACAAAAGCACTGAGTATTCCTCCTAAAATAAAAGAAATCACTACAGATAGATTAAGAGCGAGCGAGCGCAAAACAAATATTTTGTTTCCTATCCGGAGTAGCAGCTTTCCCACCCCAATACCTATATCGGTCACCATTCCGGTCAGGTGAGTCGTGCGGACAACCTTACCGCTTACTACCGAAACAATTCCGTTTTGAAGCCCCATTGCATACAACAAAATAAGAATTTGACGAGCTGCTTGTGGATTGGAGTCTTTGTTGAGCCAGAAACACCACAACAACAATCCGATTTCGATAACTATGGGTAACGTATAAGATAATTTGGGTTGCCTTTTCTCAAAAAAACCGATGATAACAGCCGAGGTAAATGAGCCGAAACCAAAAGCGACAATCCAAAGCAACATTTGCTCAACGGCTTTCCATTTTGCTAACTCGAATGATAAAGCAAACTCTCCCACGTGCCCGGTAATATTAGTGGTAAAAATCCCTAGGCTGACAAAACCAAAAACATTAATAATACCCGCTGCAAAAGCAAATAATATCGCTAGCAGTAAGTTGTGTTTAAAAGTACGCCTAAACCCTTTAGATTGTAACATTTTGATATAAAATCATTGTGCAAAGATACGAAATGTATTGGTTTGGCTCCTATGGTGAAGTCGGTATGAATCATTATCTTTGTAAGCTTTTTTAAATAAGAAATGAGTAGAAAAGAAATAATAAAAGGAGTAGTTTTAGTTGGGTTAGGCGCATCAAGTTACGGAATGTTAGCTACTTTTGTAAAATTAGCTTATCAGGAAGGTTATACTACAGACGAAGTAACCTTTGCACAACTTTCGTTAGGGGTTTTTGGGATGCTTTTGATTACCCTATTTAATTCTAAAATCAGGAAAGTAAACATTCCACCCACCCAAAAAAGAGACTTGCCTAAATTACTCTTGGTAGGTACCTCGCTCGGATTCACCAGTTTGTTTTATTACTTGTCTGTGCGATATATTGATGTTTCTATCGGTATTGTTCTTTTGATGCAGTCGGTCTGGATGAGTGTGGTTTTGGAGTCGCTTTTATCTAAAACTTTCCCGTCGTTACAAAAGATTATAGCGGTAATTATTGTGCTTTTCGGAACGCTGTTAGCTACAAACCTGATAGGTAGAGAAGTTGATTTAGACTGGAGAGGTCTCTTCTGGGGGCTGCTTGCTGCGGCTTCTTTTACTACAACGATGTATGCTTCCAATAGGATTGCTACCTATTTGCCTGCGTATAAAAAAAGTTTATTGATGCTTTTAGGAGGGTTTGCAGTGATAATTTGTTTTGCCATTTATAGTTATGACGGAAGTTTTGATGTATCAATTTTCTGGAAATGGGGGCTTTTCTTATCACTTTTCGGAACCATCATTCCGCCACTTTTGCTTAATTCAGGTTTTCCTAAAACCGGATTGGGTCTGGGTAGTATCGTATCGTCAGTAGAACTTCCGGTGTCGGTGATGATGGCTTTTTTATTGCTTGGCGAAAGTGTAATTTTAGTTCAATGGATTGGGATTGTATTAATTCTGACGGCCATTGTAATTATGAATATTAATTTTTCGAAAAAAGAAGTATAACTGTTTGACCGAATCAGTTTTTTTACTAATATTGACAAAGTTATTAAACTAAAATAAAAACATTTTTGATTTAATTTTGTCTGATGAAAAAGCGTAAACTTTCAGAACTTGACAAGGAAACTATTGATAGAATTGTCGCCATTGCTCAGGAAGAAAAAAGACCGTTCGAAGCAATAAAAAATGAATTCGGTTTGGCAGAAAAACAACTGATCGAACTTATGAAAAAAACACTTTCAGTAGATAATTTTGAGCTTTGGAAAAAGAAAGCACAAACCAAAAAACCCAAACCCAAGCCCATATTAGAGGAGTTTGATGATGATTTAGACAGTAAATACTATTTTAAAAATAAGTTTGGTTAAAAAAATTCCCGATAAGCTTAAAAACCTATCGGGAATTTATAGTTTTATAATTTTTACTTTTTTTAGTAAGAAATATCAAATGAACCGTTAGTTAATTCTATTTCTTCTATAACTTCCTCCCAGTTTTCATAGTCGTAATCTCTATAAATCAATTTTCCTATAAAAGTGCCTTTAAGTCTTCCGTTGCTATTGGTTTGAGCAATACTTGTAAGGAATCCTCCATTATTCGGTCTGTATTCAGTACCGTTTTTCTCATATTTAAAATTATACAAAGCATCTGAACCAGTATCTCCTTTAACTATGGAAAAAACAATAATCTCTGAAGGATTGTTATCTATTGATGCCGTGATTGTTCTATTTCCATACCCATCTTCTTGATCATATACATTTACATCAATTGTATTAAAAATTTTCTGAACTCCGTCAATAGTTACTTTTAATTCAGAATTTCCTCCTCCTCCTCCGTTTCCTCCTTTGTCGTCATCACTTGAACAAGAGGTTAAGCTCAATGTCAGAGCAGCTACAAATAAAAATAATTTTTTCATCATTGTTAGATTTTATTAATTTGGGGGCAAATATATAAAAAATATTTAACTAAAAAACAACATATTTAAAAAAGCCCTGCAAGACAAGTTCAAAATTATTTATAAAATAAAGCTTTTAGCCTTTGCTATAGCTTGATCCATTCCTTCTGGGTTTTTGCCTCCGGCAGTAGCAAAGAATGGTTGACCACCACCGCCCCCTTCGATATATTTCCCGAGTTCTCTAACCACTTGCCCTGCATTTAGGTTTTTATGGGCTACTAATTCTTTTGAAATATAGCACGTAAGCATTGGTTTGTTTTCATAGACTGTGCCTAATACGACAAACAGATTGTCTGTGTTATTACCTAATTCATAAGCCAGATCTTTTGCTCCGCCTGCATCCAAATCAACTTTTTTAGCTAAGAATTTTACACCATTTATCTCTTTGATTTCGCCCAAAAGTTCTCCTTTAAGGTTTTTGGCTTTGTCTTTAAGCAGAAGTTCTATTTGTTTTTTGAGTTGAATGTTTTCGTCTTGCAACGAATGTACAGACTTTAAAATATCTTGAGGGTTTTTAAGGGTCTGTTTAATTTCTTTGAGTGTGTTTTCTTCTTGTGCAAAATATTCTTTTACTCCATCTCCGGTAATGGCTTCAATCCTTCGGATTCCTGCTGCCACGGCTCCTTCTGATGTGATTTTAAAATGCCAAATATCGGCGGTATTTTTTACGTGGGTTCCTCCGCAAAGTTCTACGCTATCTCCGAATTTAATAGCTCTCACGCTATCTCTATATTTTTCTCCGAAAAGTGCCATAGCACCTTGGTTCAAAGCTTCTTGAAACGGAATATTTCTTTTTTCGATCAAAGGCAATTGCTCTTCGATTCTTTTGTTTACGAAATCTTCTACTTGTTGCAATTCTTCATCGTTTACTTTTGCGAAATGCGAGAAGTCAAAACGAAGATAGTTTGGAGCTACGAGTGAACCTTTTTGTTCTACGTGTGTTCCTAAAATCGTTCGTAGGGCTTGGTGTAATAAATGTGTAGCGGTGTGGTTTTTCTGACTATTTAAACGCGATGCCTCATTTACTTTGGCTATAAACGAACCCTCAAGGCTATCTGGTAATTGTTTAACAATATGAATAATCAGGTTATTTTCTTTTTTGGTATCGATTACTTCAAAGGTTTGATTGACATCAGAAAGGGTTCCTTTATCGCCTACTTGTCCTCCGCCTTCGGGATAAAAGGGAGTGTTGTCTAATACGATTTGATACAGCACTCCGTCTTTTTTGCTATCAACTTTTCGGTAACGAGTGATTTTTACTTCATTTTCTAGTTGATCATACCCAACGAATGTTTCTATATTTCCGTCAATTAATACACTCCAATCGCCTGTAGAAACTTCCGAGGCAGCCCGTGAGCGATTTTTTTGCTCTTGCATCGAAGCATCGAATTCTTGCTCGTCAAACGATAGTCCTTTTTCTTTGAGAATAAGAGCTGTTAAATCTTTCGGAAAACCGAAAGTGTCATATAATTCGAAGGCTTTTACTCCCGAAACGACGTCTGTTTGGGTTTCTTTTACGACATTTTCTAATAGGTGAAGTCCTTGCTCTAAGGTTCTCAAAAACGAATTTTCTTCTTCTTTAATTACGTTTTCGACTAAATTCTTTTGAGATTTTATCTCCGGGAAAGCTTCGCCCATTTGAGTAGAGAGCACCTCAACCAATTTATAAATAAAAGCTTCTTTTAGGTTCAAAAAAGTAAATCCGTAACGGATAGCCCTTCTAAGAATTCTTCTGATTACATATCCGGCTCCGTTATTTGACGGAAGTTGCCCATCGGCAATAGCAAAAGCTACAGCTCTGATGTGATCGACAATTACCCGAATGGCAATGTTTATTTTTTCCTGCTCAGGAGTTACTTCATTTCCTGATACATATTTTAACCCCGATATGGCTTCTACTTTTTTGATTAGCGGAGCAAACACATCGGTATCATAATTCGACTGCACGCCTTGTAAAACCATGCACAAGCGTTCAAAACCCATACCGGTATCAACGTGCTTGGCAGGGAGCTTTTCGAGCGAGCCATCTGCCTTTCGGTTGAACTCCATAAATACGTTATTCCAAATCTCAACCACTTGTGGATGATCTAAGTTCACCAAATCTTTACCTGAAACTTTAGCTTTTTCTTCGCTTGAGCGAATATCTACGTGAATTTCTGAACAAGGTCCGCAGGGTCCTTGATCGCCCATTTCCCAAAAATTATCTTTTTTGTTTCCTAATAAAATGCGCTCTTCCGGAATTAGCTCTTTCCAGATATCAAATGACTCTTGATCAAAAGGTACGTTATCTTCTTTGCTTCCTTCAAAAACAGTTACATATAGAATATCCTCAGGGACTTTATATACTTGGGTAAGCAATTCCCAAGCCCATGCAATGGCTTCTTTTTTAAAGTAATCGCCAAAAGACCAGTTGCCTAACATCTCAAACATCGTGTGGTGATAGGTGTCAAAACCTACATCTTCTAGGTCGTTGTGCTTTCCTGAAACTCTAAGACATTTTTGTGTGTCGGCAATTCGGTTGCTTTTTGGGGAGGCATTTCCCAAAAAATATTCTTTGAACTGTGCCATTCCTGAATTGTTGAACATCAGGGTAGGGTCATCTTTCAGAACAATGGGAGCAGAAGGCACGATAAGGTGACCTTTTTCTTTAAAAAAATTCAAAAATTGCGAACGAATATCTTGTGATTTCATATTTTGATCAACGGTTATTTTATGTGTGATATAAAAAGTATATTTTTATGTTTATGCGAAAACCTATAATTACGATTCCTTAATTCCTAAATAAAAATTATATCTTTGTTTGTTATAAAATGCAAAAGTAGGATATTTTAGGATATTATGGCGAAAGTAAAATATTATTACGACTCCGAAAATTTAGCGTACAAAAAAATCGAACCTAAAAAAGGACGTAAAATCGGTTATGTTGCTCTATGGGTGCTTTCATCTGTGTTATTTGGGTTTATTGGGTTTTGGGTTTTGGTGACCACTTCTATCTTAGACACCCCCAAAGACAGGATTCAAAAAAGAGAAATAGAGAATCTTCAGTTTCGTTATTCGCTTCTTAACAAAAAGATGGAGCAAATAGAAGCAGTATTAGAAGATATCGCTGAAAGAGACAACAATCTATACCGTGTATATTTTAATGCTGACCCGATTACCTTCGAGCAACGAAAAGCAGGATTTGGCGGGGTGAATCGCTATAAAGACTTAGAGGGTTTTGACAATTCAGAACTTGTGATTAACACTTCGAGGCGATTGGATGTACTGACCAAAGAATTAGTAATCCAATCAAAATCGTTAGACGAAATATATAATTTGGCCAAGTCACAAGAAGAGCTTCTGGCGGCTATTCCGGCTATACAACCTGTTAAAAATGAGGAGCTTACGCGAATGGCTTCGGGGTATGGTTATCGAAATGATCCGTTTACTAAAATCAGGAAGTTTCATGCCGGGATGGATTTTACGGCCAAAACAGGAACTCCGGTATATGCCACAGGAGATGGGGTAGTGCAACGAGCAGATAACAGAGCTTCGGGTTATGGAAATCATATTGTACTTAAACACGGCTTCGGGTATCAAACCTTATATGCGCATTTAAGCAAATATAATGTAAGAGTAGGACAAAAGGTCAAACGAGGCGACGTGATAGGCTTTGTGGGCAGTACTGGCCGATCAGAAGCGCCGCATTTGCATTATGAGGTACACATAAACGGGCGACCCGTTAACCCGATTAATTTCTATTACGGAAACATTTCTGCAGAAGAATTTGAAGTAATAGCCAAATTGGCCAATCAAGAAAACCAGTCGCTTGACTAAAAAACCAATAACAATACTAATGTTTATTCTGATATGGAAGTTAATTTACCACCAAAATTATATTATAGCATAGGTGAAGTGGCTGCAGCTTTTGAGGTGAATACTTCGCTTATTAGGTTTTGGGATAAAGAGTTTGATATACTTAGACCTAAAAAAAATGCAAAAGGCAACCGTATGTTTACCCCAGAAGACATAAAAAACCTCCAGTTGATTTATCATTTGGTCAAAGAAAGAGGTTTTACTTTAGACGGAGCTAAAACTTACCTGAAGGAAAATCAAAATAAGGCCTTAGATAAATTTGAAATTATCACTAAATTAGAAATCATAAAAAAGGAACTTCAGGATATTAAAAACTCGTTGTAACGTTTTTTGGAAAATATGCTAACTTAGAGGTGGCGGCACATCAGGCAGCTGGTAGAGAAGCTTCAACTCATGAAAAGAAGCTAATATCAAAAGAAATCAATCAATATATTATATATAAAAAAAGGCAACTTTCGTTCAATGAGCGAGTTGCCTTTTTTTGTGGAGAAGATCGGGCTCGAACCGACGACCTCTTGACTGCCAGTCAAGCGCTCTAGCCAACTGAGCTACATCCCCTAATCGGGTGCAAATATAATAATTTTTTAGATTATTTTTACATAAGACCGCACAAATAATTTAAAACCTTTATCACCATGTTGTTTCTATAATTTATGAGTTTTTCTGATTTGAGAGATGCAAAACCTTTTTGAGGTTAACATATTAAAACTTACTTTTGTAGAAATAGATATATATTAAAAATGGCTTTAAAAAAACGATTATTTCTTCTTGATGCCTATGCCCTGATTTTTAGAGGATATTATGCTTTTATAAAAAACCCTAGAATCAACTCCAAAGGAATGAATACTTCTGCAATTATGGGGTTTATGAATTCGCTCTTGGACGTTATCAACCGAGAAAAGCCTGAATATTTGGCGGTAGCCTTTGATAAAGGAGGAAGTGATTTTAGGAATGATATTTTTCCGGAATATAAAGCCAATCGAGACGAAACTCCAGAGGCTATCAGAATTGCTGTTCCGTATATCCAAGCCCTACTCGAGGCCATGCACATACCCACTATCGAAATTCCCGGTATCGAAGCAGATGATTTGATTGGAACCTTATCTAAACAAGCCGAAAAAGAAGGCTTTGTTGTTTATATGGTAACGCCTGACAAAGATTTTGCCCAACTGGTTTCAGATAATATTTTTATTTATCGCCCTTCGCGAATGGGTAACGGAATTGAAATTTGGGGTGTTGATCAAGTAAAAGAGAAATTTGGAGTCGAACGCCCGGAACAAGTTATTGATTTTCTGGGGATGATGGGAGATGCTATTGATAATATTCCAGGGCTTCCCGGAGTCGGAGAAAAAACAGCCAAAAAACTACTAGCAGAATTTGGCTCAATGGAAAATCTATTGGCTAATACAGACCAACTTAAAGGAGCTTTAAAGCTAAAAGTAGAAGCCCATAAAGAGCAAGGTATGCTCTCTAAAAAACTAGCAACTATTATGCTAGACTGCCCGGTTATTTTTAATGCAGAAAATTATGAGCTAGAATCGCCAGATTATGAGAAGATAGCAGAGATTTTTAATGAGCTTGAGTTCAGAAGAATGGCAGAGCAGTTCCAGAGGGTTTTTTCTAAAGGAGAAAATAACGCTGCCAAACAAATTCAAACAGAGATAAAACCAACAACAGCTAAAAAAATTCAGGACGAAAACCAAATCTCTCTTTTTGGAGAACCCGATACAAACGATTTATTTTCACAGGTTAATTTGCTCTATGCAAATATAGAAAACACTCCGCATTTTTATCAAATCATACAAGGAAACTTAGGTTTTAAATTATTTTTAGATAACTTGTTGCAACAAAAGTCGGTGTGTTTTGATACCGAAACTACCGGATTGGATGCACTCAGCGCTGAATTAGTAGGTATAGCTTTTTCATACGAAAAGGGAAAAGGATTCTACGTTCCGTTTCCACAGAACAGACAAGAAGCACAAAATTTGATCGAAAAGTTGCGTCCGTTTTTTGAAAGTGAACACATCGAAAAAGTAGGGCAAAACCTGAAATATGACATCAAGATTTTATCTAAATACGGCATTGAAATCAAAGGAGAATTGTTTGATACCATGATTGCTCATTACTTGATTAACCCTGATATGCGGCATAATATGGATGTGCTTTCGGAAACCTATTTGAAGTATAGCCCGCAACCTATCGAAAATCTTATCGGTAAAAAAGGTAAGAACCAAAAGTCGATGCGTGAGATTGAGTTAGAGCTTGCCAAAGAATATGCGGTAGAAGATGCCGATATCACTTATCAGCTTAAGGAGGCTTTTGAACCAATTTTGAAAGAAACTCAAACTAGAAAGCTATTTGATGAAATTGAGATTCCGCTTGTTCCGGTTTTGGCTTCGATGGAAGCAGAGGGAATTCGTTTGGATGTAGATTTTCTGAAATCTTTGTCGGAAGACTTAAATAAAGACATCACCGAATTAGAAACAAAAATATACCAAATAGCAGGGCATTCGTTTAACTTGGCTTCGCCCAAACAATTAGGGGAAGTGCTTTTTGATAAACTAAAAATCGGAGGAACCAAACAAAAGAAAACCAAAACCGGACAATATGCTACCGGAGAAGAAGTGTTGAGCTATTTGATTAAAGATCACCCGATTGTGCAAGATATTCTGGATTGGAGGCAACTTGTGAAGTTACGCAATACGTATGTTGATGCTTTGCCTAATGAAGTGAATGCGGCAACGGGTAGAATACACACCCAATATATGCAAACGGTAGCGGCTACAGGTCGATTGAGCTCTAATAATCCGAATTTGCAAAACATCCCGATCCGTACCGAAAGAGGAAGACAAATCCGTAAAGCTTTTGTTCCTAAAGATGAAGATTATACGCTACTCTCTGCGGATTATTCGCAAATAGAATTACGAGTAATCGCTGCTTTGAGCAAGGAGCCTAATATGATTCGTTCATTTGAAAATGCCGAAGATATTCACCGTGCTACGGCTGCCCAGGTGTTTAACGTAACTCTTGATGAGGTAACTAAAGAGCAACGTTCGCACGCAAAGACAGTAAATTTCGGAATCATTTATGGAGTTTCTGCTTTTGGACTTAGTAACCAAACCAATCTTTCACGTTCAGAAAGTGCAGCACTTATTGATGCTTATTATCAAACCTATCCGAGGTTAAAAGAATATATTGCAGAGCAAATCGAAAAGGCTAGAGAAATCGGTTACGTACAAACTATTTCCGGTAGAAGACGTTATTTAAAAGACATCAACTCACAAAACGCTGTAGTGCGCGGAGCGGCAGAACGAAATGCAATAAACGCCCCAATTCAAGGAAGTGCTGCCGATATCATTAAAATTGCGATGATAAATATCCAAAAGAAATTAAATGAAGAAGGATATCAGAGTAAAATGTTGTTGCAAGTGCATGACGAATTGGTTTTTGATGCTTATAAACCTGAACTGGATAGACTTAAAGAAATGATTAGAAACGAAATGGAAAATGCCTTTAAGCTGGATGTACCTTTGATAGTAGATATGGGGGTGGGAGCCAATTGGTTAGAGGCACATTAATTTTTATAATAAATACAGCTATGAATATAAAAAATGCACAACTAGAAGTAGATAACTGGATAAAAAATCACGGAGTTAGATATTTTAACGAACTAACCAATATGGCACAGCTCACCGAAGAAGTAGGAGAGGTGGCACGAATTATTGCGCGCAGATATGGCGAACAATCTGAGAAAGAAAGTGACAAAAATAAGGATTTAGGAGAAGAGCTTGCCGATGTTGTTTTTGTGGTTTTATGTTTGGCCAATCAAACCGGAGTAGATTTGCAAGAATCATTTGATAAAAAACTGGAGCTGAAAACTAAAAGAGATCACCAGAGGCATCATAACAACGAAAAGTTGAAATAATTTTTTGAGAGAATATAATATTGGTTAAATTTGTCTTAAACTAAAAATTAAATAGTATGGGATTTATTTCGGAATTTAAAGAGTTTGCCGTAAAAGGAAACGTGATGGATCTGGCAGTCGGAGTAATTATCGGCGGGGCTTTTGGTAAGATTATAGATAGCGTGGTAAATGATTTGATAATGCCTGTAGTATCAAGTATTATCGGCTCTCCAGATTTCACGAATATGTATGTAGTGTTAAAAGGCGACGCTCCTTCTAATATTGCTTTGGCAGATGCACGAGCTGTTGAAGGTTCTGTAATTTTTGCTTACGGAAATTTTATAACCGTATTTATTAACTTTATCTTATTAGCATTTGTGGTTTTCTTGTTAGTGAAGTTTATCAATAAGCTCAAGCGAAAAGAAGAAGCAGAAGCAGCACCAGAGCCGGCAGCATCAGCAGGACCAACTCAAGAAGAGTTATTGGCAGAGATTAGAGATTTGCTGAAAAAGTAATTAGTAATTAATTTATAAAAACAGCCAGACTACCTTAAGCAGTCAGGCTGTTTTTGGTTGAGTAAGTTTTAATTTTATCTTCTGGTTGTTCAAGTTTAGATTTCAAAACCTATGAACTCAATAGTTGGATTTTTAGGAGAGGGAGGGAAATAATCAGAACCTTTAAACTAATTATATTATTCTTTCTTATTAAAGCCTACTTTTCTTCACTGGCTAAAAGTCGCTCTACAATCGTCTTTTCTTTAAACGGAAGCTGAGGTAAAACTTCGTCTTGAAAGATTTTTTTGTGATTTTCGTCTTTGATTAAAGCCCTGATTTGGTCTCGGCAAAAAAGGGCAAATCGCCACCGAAAATGCGAAGTGCCATAAGCCAAGCTCTTAAAGATTTCGTCTGTGTTGAGCTCTAAACTCAATAATTTTTCCAGAGCATTTTGCCTAATCAAAGCATCGTAGTTGGTGCCCGAAAGGTTTAAAAGAGAGAGGTAATCTTTGATTTGTTGTTGTTCTGATTGGGTGGTGACAAATGATAAGGTGTGGTGCAAAACCTCCAGATTTCGCCCTTCAAAGCCAATCCAGTTTTCAGATAGCTGTACGTAACGTTCTCTTTCTGATTCAAAAGTATTCCAAAGTTTAAAAAGTGCTACTTCTTTAGTGATATAAGAATTGTCAGACAATAACGTTTCATAGGTTTGCCTGAAACTCTCGGGAATTTCCGAAAGCGTAATTGCCACAGCTTGGCGTACTTTTACTTCGTTTGTTTGGAGAGCGGTTATGATAAAATCTTGTTTTTTATCAAAAGGTAAATAGGCTGTTTGGTAGATGAGTAATTCTTTTATTGGATAATAAGCATCACTTTTCAGGATATTGATAATTTTGTGTTTATCTTTTTCAGGGTCAAGCGGATTTTCTTGCAACTCAATATACTGCCTGATAAAAGCGTTTTTATGCAATAGTTCATAAACTTCTTCTTTCTGAAAAATAGGGGTTTCTAACCAGTTTTTACTGAATTCTTCCAAATCGTAACTCGATATGACTCTGATTTCTTTGAAGAAATCTTCGGTTTCTACATTCGCGAAAGCGTGCTTATTTAAATAGTTTTTTACCGCTAACCGAAACTTTTCTTTTCCAATCCTTTCTTTGAGAACGTGCAAAGCCCATGCTCCTTTTTGGTAAAACGAAAGTGTACTTGCTTTTTCGTTTAAAATCGGGACCTCGTCAGTAAGTGCGGCCTGTTCTATTTTCATTGCATTTTCATAAAGCCTCCAATAGAAATAATCATCTCCGAAAACCTCTCTCTCTGCCAGTAAAGCATAATAAGTAGCAAAACCCTCTTGCAACCAATGATGTTTACTTTCTTTGGCCGTGACTAAATCTCCGAACCATTGATGGGCCAGCTCGTGAGCATTGACATTGACATAATTCCGGTCGTTAAACCCGATTTGATCTACCACATAATCTTGTGCAAAAATGGTCGAAGTGGTGTTTTCCATTCCTCCGTAAATAAAATCCCAAACCGGCACTTGCCTATAAACTTTCCACGGGTAAGGGACATCGATTTCTCTTTCGAGATAATCAAAAATTTCTTTGCTGTATCGGTAAGTGGGTTCAAATTTATCGGCATCAGAAAAGTGATAGTATAAATCATTACGGATTCCAGATTCCGACACAAAACTTTGCTTTTCGAATTGTCCTATAGCCAGCATTAACAGATAGCTGCTCATAGGCTTTTGCATCCGATATTTCCAAGTGATTAGGTCGCCTTTTTCTTTTTTTTGTATGAGTTTCCCGTTAGAAAGCACCGTATATCCTTTGATAAAAGTAATACTGAGATTAAAAATTACTTTTTCGTTGACATCATCAAAACTCGGATACCAATGACTGGTATATTTTCCCTGACCTTGTGTCCAGATCTGGACATCATCGTAGTAGTTTTTTTGTACGAAATACATCGCCTGAACCGGGAAAGCTTCGTAACTGAAAGTAAGAATGTTTTCTCCTTGTTTGTATCCTTCAAAAAGGAGGAGCTCTGTATCGGTAGTGGTGAAGTTTGCTGTACCTCCGTTGATCCTTAGGTTTTCGAAACTCATTTTATGGGCATCAATCCGGATGGTATCCAAGACTTGGTTGACCATAAAACGATACTCCACATGACCCCATACATTTTGTTTTATGGGGTTGATTTCGATTGAGCCATTGCTTTCGATAAAATCAATATCAGGGTGTTGTTGAGAGAACCCGAAGAGAAAAAGTAATACAGCGAGAACAGAAAGATATTTTTTCATGTAGGTTAGCTTTTCTAATCTTAGAAACCAATATCAGCACTTAAAAAGGCCCATACAAATACAAAAACCGACAGGATAATTCCCGCCATAAAAATATTATAGGTAATGCGGAGCAGGCGATATTTTCGGTTAAGTACTAGCCCCAGCGAATACAAGTCTTTGGTAAGTGAATTATATAACCCTTCTTTGTCTTTCATTAGTTCGTTCATGGCCCATTGGTATTCATCTATAGGCATTTTAAAAAAATTACCAAAAAAGAGAATATTTACTTTTTTATTTTCTACTTCTTCGCGAGTAAAGGTGCCGCTGGTCACTTTTGGCCGAGTAGATAAAATCGCAAAAATAATGGTCACTACCGACGACATCAGCAGTACAAAAGTCGGAATGATCAAATGGTGATTTCTGGGAGCATCGAGCTTAGGAATTAACGAACTCAACACAATGGAAATTAAAATAGCATTCACCGAAAGCAGTATGTTGGCTTTGCTATCGGCTATTTCGCTCAGTCGGGTGTGGTTGTTGAGCGTAACTCGAAACATGGTGTCGATTCCTCTTCCTGGTGGTTCTATGCCTGCTCTTTCTTTTTCTGTTGCTTCTAGCTTTTGAATCCTTTTTTGTAGGGCAATGATATTGTCATTTTTGGTTTTGTCCCAGTTTTTTTTGGCATAATTAGTATAATACCGATGACAACTCAGTAGTAACTCTCGATTGGTTATTGCCCACTCTAAATCGGTGTATTGCTTGTTTAATGTTTCTTGCCATTCTGCGCGCAGCAGTTCAGATATTCCGAGGTAATTAGCATCTCCGAAATGGGCAGAATCAGCATCTTTTATGATTTCTTCTAGATGATTTTTGGGTTCTTCGCAACCTTGGGTTACCAAAATCAGCTCTTCGACTTTGGCAATAGTATCGGCAGGAGTATTGTGTTCGCGTAAAAAGTTTCGTGCAATGACTACACTTTTTTGCTCGTGATTTTCTGTTCCTTGCGTGTAGCCAGTATCATGAAACCAAGCGGCTAATTCTATAATCTGTTTATCTTCTTCCGAGATTTCTTCTTCCGAAAATATAGATTTTACAGCGTTAACTACTCGCGAAGTATGATTAAAATTATGATAAATATATGCTGAAGAAAGTTTATCTTTGAGCAAATTAAATACGAAATCTTCAGCTTGCTGAATCAGGCTCATTTTACTATGATTTATTGGATACTAAGATATGGATTTTAAAACAAATACTAATTACGTAAAGAGGATTTTTTATGGCTATTCGTATTTAATGCTTTTTTTCGTATTTCAGTCTTGTGCAACTTATGAGGCTCAATATGGCAAGAATAATAGCGAAATTATTGAAGAGCATCTTTCTGAAGCCGAACTTTCGTACCGTTTTTACCTCATCGGAGATGCGGGTAATGCTAATGAACTTCCATCAAAACAAACTCTTGATTTATTCGAAAAAAGAACAAATATAGCCGATGAAAATGCTATGCTACTCTTTTTGGGCGATAATATTTATGATAAAGGAATGCCGGCCAATATAGAACACAGTCAAAGACAATTGGCAGAAGAAAAACTAATGTATCAGCTCGAAGTTGCCAAAAAATTTAAGGGTAAAACGGTTTTTATACCCGGAAATCATGACTGGTACCACGGTATCGAAGGGCTGGAAGCACAAGCAGAATTTGTAAGAGAACACCTCGATGATAAAAAGGCATTTTTACCTCGCAAGAATTGCGGTATCGAGCGTTTTAAAATAAATGACCAAACGGTTTTATTAGTGGTTGATTCGCAATGGTTTTTAGAAGACTGGAATAAAATTCCGACCATCAATGATGATTGCGACATCAAAACAACCGAAGACTTTTTTGATGAAATCAAAAGACGACTCAATCAAAATCAAGACAAACTTGTTCTTTTAGCACTTCATCACCCATTGATTTCTAATTCTTCACACGGAGGTCAGGTGAATTCGTGGAGAAAACAATTGTACCCTATAGGTAATGTTCCGTTGCCTGCTGTCGGGTCGGTAATAAATTTTATGCGACCGGTAATCGGGATACCGCAGGATATTCAAAGTAAACCATATAGCCAACTTGCTAATCGTATTAAAACGTTGATTGCTGAGCGTAAAAACGTAATTGTAGTTTCAGGGCACGAACACAATTTGCAATATGTTGAACAAGGTAATATCAAACAAATTATTAGCGGAGCAGCCTCAAAGACCGATGAGGCAAGAGCGGTTAACCCGAATGATTTTTCAGTCGGAAAGCTTGGTTATGCCGTTTTGGATGTATATAAAGATCAATCGGCAAAGGTGGATTTTTATGTCAACCAAAACAATACAGAACAACATGTTTTTAGCAAAAGCTTTTCTTCGCCGATATCAGAAGAATTAAAGGAATATCCCACTACATTCCCGTCAACGGTTATGGCTTCTATATACGATGAAGAGATGACGCAAAAAAGTAGTTTTTATACATTCTTTTTCGGAGAGCATTATCGCCAATATTACAGCATGAAAATTGAGGTGCCTGTGGTGCAGATTGATACGCTTATGGGCGGACTTACCCCGCTTCGTGCCGGAGGAGGGACACAATCTAATTCGCTTAGGTTGGCAGATAAAGACGGAAAAGAATATGTTATGCGTTCGCTCAAAAAAAGCACGACTCGATTTATTCAGACTACTTTATACCCGAATCAATTTTTAGCAGAAATTTATGAAGATACCGGAGTTTCAGACTTTTTGTACGATTTTTATACTTCTTCTAATCAATATTACACATTTATCGTAAGCCATTTGGCCAAAACTATTGATGTGTTTCATACCCAACCCCAATTGTTTTATGTGCCCAAACAAAAGGCATTAGGGAAATTCAACCATGATTTCGGAGACGAAATGTATATGATAGAAGAACGACCGATGGAATTGCACAGCCATGCAGATAATTTTGGTAATGCCGACAACATTATTAGCACAACCGATTTGTTGTTAAATTTAGAGAAAAATGAAAAATCTCAAATTGACCAAGATGCCTACATCAGGGCACGGCTCTTTGATATGCTTATAGGAGATTGGGACAGGCATCAAGACCAATGGCGATGGAGTGAATATCAAGACGGAAAAGACAAGTTGTATAAGCCCATTCCTAGAGACCGTGATCAAGCCTTTGCCAAAAATGATGGTTTTTTGATACGATTATTGTTGAATATTCCTCCGGCAAGGCATATTCAGCATTTTGACGAAAAAATAAAAAAGAAGAATTTCAAGTGGCTCAGCAAATCTGCCTATCCGCTCGATGTGGCTTTAATTTCGCAGGCCAATGAGCAAAGCTGGCTTAATCAAGCCGAGTTTATTCAGCAACACTTGACCGACCAAGCTATTGATGTTGCTTTTGCCGAGCTTCCTGAAGTTTTGCAAGATGCAACAGCCCAAGAGGTCAAAACAAAACTCAAATCCAGACGCAATCAACTGAAAAGTTGGGCTGCTCAACACTATAAAAACTTGCAAAAAATAGTGATTATTACCGGAACAGACAAAAAAGAAAGATTTGAAATAACCAGATTACCCCAAGGAAAGACACAAGTAAAAACATATCGCATTAAAAAAGAATCTGAAGAATTGATTCATGATAAAATATATACAAAAGAACTCACCAACGAAATTTGGGTTTACGGGTTGGATGATAAAGATATTTTTCAGGTAAAAGGAGAAAGTAACAAATATATCAAACTGCGTTTGATTGGTGGGCAAAATCATGACTTATTCCAAATAGATAACGGAAAAAGAGTGATTGTATATGATTATAAAAGCAAAAACAACACTATAGAGGTTGACCCAAAAACCCGTGTTCGCCGGACTGATAATTATGACCTTAATAATTATGATTATAGAAAACCCCGGTATAACATTCCGTTTTTAATGCCCAATGCAGGCTACAATCCGGATGATGGGGTGTGGTTAGGGACTCATTTTACTTATGAAGTAAACAAATTCATCAGAGATCCTTTTTCTCAAAAACACGCTATTTCGGCCTTATACGCTTTTGAAACCCGCGGAGTTGAAGCTAAATATAATGGAGTTTTTGCTAATGTGTTAGGAATTTGGGATTTACATTTGAATGCTCGTTTTACTAGCCCGACCTTTAGTATCAATTATTTCGGAATGGGAAATCAGAGTGAAAATTCGGATGATGATTTGGGAATGAATTATAATCGCGTAAGAATACAAACGTTGGGGTTTGCTCCATCTTTGGTCAGAAACGGACGTTACGGAACGATAATAGAGGCGGGGATAGGTGTCGAAAACATCAAGATAGAACAGACAGAAAATCGTATAGTATCTCAAGAAGATGTCTTGAACTCACAAGTGTTTGATGATAATATTTTTGCCAAAGCATCGCTTTCGTATGCGTATGATAATTATGACCACTCGTCTTTCCCGACTATGGGATTCACTTTTTTAGCCCATGCATCATGGACAGCTAACCTAAAAGAAACCCAGCGAAACTTCCCGACTGTAGAAGCTCATCTGGGCTTTACGCGAAAAATAACAAAAAGTGGTAACCTTACTTTCGGAACTATCTTTAAGACCAAAGCTATTTTAGGGGATGATTTTGAATTTCATCAAGGAGCAAGTATCGGAGGAAATAACGGACTTCGAGGGTATAGAAACGAGCGTTTTTTAGGGAAAACCTCTTTTGTTCAAAGCTCTGATATGCGTTTGCTCGTAGGCTCTTATAACAAAGGATTTATTCCTTGGAAATACGGAATTTTAGCAGGATATGACTACGGAAGAGTTTGGTTAAAAGGAGAGGATTCAAACAAGTGGCATCAATCCTACGGGGGCGGAATTTGGCTCGGAGCAGCCGAATTGATGTCGGTAAATGTAAATTTTTTCCACTCCGAAGATGGCAATCGCTTTACGGTAGGACTTGGGTTTAGTTTTTAATAGAGTATATGAATAAATTATTTTCTTCAATTTTAGGATTAGTTGTAACAACTACGATTTTTGCCCAGCAAGACAGTCTTTTTGTTCAAAAAGATACATTAGTTGTTAAAAACAGAATGTGGCAGAACTTCAAAGAAGATGTTGGCATAACTGCCGGAGGTTTTGCCAATGCCTTTACGCAACCTTTACGCTGGGGAAAAGATGATTATCTGATTGCCGGAGCTACTGTGGCGGGAGTGTCTTTGATGTATTTGTCTGACCAAGAAACCAGTGATTTTTTTAGAAGACAACGCAATGACATTCCAGAGGGAGTGTTATATGGTGGCTGGTTATTTGGTAAACCTCAAATGAGTTATGGGCTTACAGCCGGAATCTATTTGTTTGGGCTTGTAACCGATAACGAAAAGGTGCGAGAAACGGGAGTTTTACTCTTAACCTCGGCAGCTGCTACAGGAATCTTTCAGCAAACTATGAAAACTTTTGTAGGTAGAGCACGACCAGATATAGAAAAAGGCCCTGATCAATATAGGCTTTTTAGAGGCGGTCATGCTTATGGTTCGTTTCCTTCTGGGCATACCATTTTGTCAACCACGATGATTTATGGTCTGTCTAAACAATTCTCTAACCCATGGGTCAAGGCAGGGCTTTTTACTGCTGGTCTTATTACGCCGATGAATCGATTGGTAGAAGGAGCACACTGGCTTACTGATGTGGCCTTGAGTGTGGTGGTGAGTGTTGCTATGGTCGAAGGTGTAGATAGTTATTTAAAAAGAAACAAAAAATATACTTATGCAGATGATGATTTAGGCTTGCAGAAGATAAACGAAAATCGACACAAAATCAAGTGGAATCTATCTTTCGGAGGTAATCAAATCGGGGTGGTAGGTACTTTCTAAAACTAAATTTATTACCTTTACATCTTTATCTAAAATTATGAGAAAAATATTATTATTACTAGGTATAGTTGTTTTGTTTTCTTGTCAGAAAAGAGAAGCAACAGGAGCAGATGAGTTTTGGGAGCAATTAAAAACCCATTGCGGAAAATCTTATCAGGGGCAGCTTACTTACCCGGAAGAAGATGCAGATTTTGGAGGTAAAAGACTCGTGATGCACGTTCGTGAATGTTCGGAAAATCAAATTGCTATTCCATTTTTTGTAGGCGAAGATAAATCGCGCACGTGGATTTTTACTAAAAAAGACGGTAAAATAGAACTCAAGCACGATCACCGACACCAAGACGGAACACCCGAAGAAATCACGATGTATGGTGGTATGGCTTCTAATTCAGGACAGCCAACTATTCAGGTTTTTCCTGCAGACCAACATACAACAGATATTCTTCCTCCTGCTTCAACCAATGTGTGGTGGGTAACTTTAGACCACAGCACTTTTACTTATAATTTGCGTAGGGTTGGCTCTGATAGATTGTTTACCGTTACTTTTGATTTGAGTAAAACAGTCGAGAACCCGGAAGCACCTTGGGGTTGGGAATAAAAAATTAGCTGCCTATAAATAATAGGTTTTCTTATAAAAAATAGATTATTATATGCAATCGATAACCGACAAAAACTATCAGCAATTAGCGCTTAAAGTATCTTTAAGTGGCTTTTCGTTTGCTGTTATTGATGTTTTATCAAACAAAGTTTTGAGTTTGAAAGAGATTTCTTTTTCGAAATTTGCTAACCCTCAACATGTTGAAGAATGTTATAAAACAGCATTTTCAGAACATTCAGAGTTGACTCAAAAGTATGACCAAGTGATAGTTCTTCATCATAACAACTTGTCTGCATTGGTTCCAGAGGCTTTTTTTGACCCTGATAATTTGGGTAGTTATCTGCAATATAACGTGAAGGTTTTTGAATCTGATTTTTTTACTTTTGATGCACTTGAAAAATACCAAATCAATACGGTGTATGTACCGTATGTAAATATCAATAATTTTTTGCTTGATGTTTTTTCAGCTTTTGAATACAAACACCATTCGAGTATTTTGGTAGAAAAATTATTAGACTGGTCTAAGAATGATGATGATAAACAGATGTTTGTTCATTTTGAAGAACATTCGTTTGAAATTATTGTTGTTCAAAATCAAAAATTGTTGTTTTATAACTCGTTTGACTTCTTGACCCAAGAAGATTTTGCTTATTATCTGTTGTTTACTATTGAGCAATGGGGGATGAATCCTGAGTTTTTTACCTTGAAACTTTTAGGTCATATAGCAGAAGAAGACGAATTATTTAAAATGGCTCATACGTATGTCAGAAATGTATCGCTGGTTGACGTGTCGAGTTTAGAAGAGATAAACTTGTTGGATCAAAGAAGTAATTTAACCCATTTTGTACTTGTTCAATCGTGAGAATAATTTCAGGAAAATATAAAGGAAGGCGTATCACTGCTCCAAAAAATCTACCTATTCGGCCTACAACCGATAAGGCAAAAGAATCGTTGTTTAATATCTTGAATAACTATTATCATTTTGACCAGCTTAAAGTGTTGGATTTGTTTTCGGGCAGCGGCGGGATTTCGTATGAGTTTGCTTCAAGAGGAGCAGAGCACATCACAGCCGTAGATGCTGATTTTGGTTGTATAAAGTTTATCAAACAAACCTCAGATGCATTTGATTTTGATATTATGGCTCTCAAAAACGATGTTTTTTCTTTTTTAGAAAAAAACAAATCAGATTATGATGTGATTTTTGCCGATCCTCCTTATAACTTTACACACGAGCAATTCGAACGGCTACCTAAGCTTGTTTTTGAAAAAGAACTACTTAATCAAGAAGGTATGCTTGTTATCGAACATTCGAGTCATACTAATTTAGAAGAAATCGAAAACTTCTCGTTTTCCAAAAAATACGGAAGTTCTGTTTTTTCGTTCTTTGTTATAGAAAGCGACGAAGATGAAGATTAGTTGCATGTTTCTATTTTCTTTTTACCAACGGATGATTTAATTCTCCAACTTCATTTCTTATGATTTCATAATCATCTAAATTATCGAATAATTTAGATAAAGAATTATAACCATAGGTTCTAGCATCAAAGCTTGGATCAATTTTTCTGATGTTTGCACCTACTTTAGAAATATAAGCGATGTCGTTTTCGTCGGTAGATATTTCAAAAGCTTTTGATATAGTAGCATTATCTTTATCAGATAAAAAATTATTAGCTTTTTTTATGGCCTTTTTGGTGGTTGTTTTCTTTTTAGTGGTTTTTGCAGTAGTGGTTGAAGGAGAGGAATCTTCGAGAGTAGGTTTAGGGGCTAAGTTTTCTGTATATGTAAAAATATCACAAGATTTCACAAATGCCTCAGGTGTTTTCTTTTCTCCGATTCCCATTACAAACAAACCCTCTTCTCTAATTCTTTTAGCGAGACCTGTATAGTCACTGTCGCTCGATACGATGCAAAATCCTTCTACAGATTTGCTGTGCAGGATATCCATAGCATCAATGATGAGGGCGCCGTCTGTTGAGTTTTTACCAGAGGTATAAGAGAACTTTTGAATTGGGTTGATAGAATACTGATTGATTAAATCTTTCCACGAGTTCATGATGTTTAATGTCCAGTCTCCGTATATTCTTCGTATGGTAGCTTTTCCGTATTTAGAAACTTCTTCGATAGTCTCTTTCAATAATTTGGCTTGGGCATTGTCACCATCGATTAAAATGGCAATATTAAATTTCTTATCACTCATTTGTATGTAGTTTTTCGATTTAATCTTTCCGAAGTTTTGTTTTTCATATCTGTAAATTTAATAAAAAAACAGATGCAAACTACATTTTATTTGATATGTGTCTCAAAAAGAGTGATTTACTTATGTTTGGAATAATGTTATAATGTGTTTTTATAAGCTTCAAAAAAGTCCTCCTTGCGTATTTGTGTTTATCCTCCCTAAATGTTTATAGGCTTTTTCGGTGGCTTCTCTTCCTCTTGGTGTTCTGAGTAGAAAGCCCTCCTGAATCAAAAATGGCTCATAAACCTCTTCGATAGTTTCTGCACTGTCAGATACGGCAGTAGCCAAGGTCGAAATTCCGACTGGTCCTCCTTTGAACTTATCGATCAGGGTGGTCAAGATTTTATTATCCATTTCGTCTAATCCGTAAGCATCTACGTGGAGTGCTTTAAGAGCAAATTTAGCAATTGTGATATCAATTTTTCCGTTTCCTTTGATTTGGGCAAAATCACGAACTCGTCTGAGCAAAGCATTGGCGATTCTAGGGGTTCCGCGGCTTCTACCAGCAATTTCTATAGCGGCTTCCATCGTAATAGGAACTTTGAGAATAGAAGCACTACGCTCAACAATGGTGGTCAATAGCTCGGTATTATAGTATTGTAATCTTGATTGTATGCCAAATCGGGCTCTCATCGGGGCGGTAAGCAATCCTGATCGAGTGGTTGCACCTACTAAAGTAAACGGATTTAAATTGATTTGAACAGAACGGGCATTAGGGCCTGATTCGATCATAATATCAATTTTAAAATCTTCCATAGCCGAATAAAGGTATTCTTCTACAATCGGGCTTAGTCGGTGAATTTCGTCAATAAACAGAATGTCTCTTTCGTCAAGGTTCGTAAGTAATCCGGCGAGATCTCCGGGTTTATCCAGCACAGGACCCGAAGTTATTTTTATGCCTACTCCGAGCTCGCCCGCTAAGATATTTGCTAAGGTGGTTTTACCTAGTCCCGGAGGCCCGTGAAACAAAGAGTGATCAAGAGCTTCACCTCTCATGTTGGCGGCCTTTACGAATATCTTTAAATTTTCAAGAATTTGCTCTTGTCCGGTAAAATCATCAAAAGATAGCGGACGTAATTTTTTTTCCAGATCAATCTCATCGGGAGTAAAATTCTCATTGGTCGGGTTTAAATTCTCATTCATATCACAAAGATACCTTTTTAGTGGTTAAGCTTTATAAATATTTTTTTCAAAATTATTCCTTTGTTTCTTTATCAAAAAAACCGATAGCCTAAATTATCGATTAATTATATCGGGAAGTTTTTAAGCTTATTCAAAACCTCAATTTTATTACGCCTAAATTATAGACTATTAAATTATTTTTTGTTTAATTTGTATAAACTATAATTTTTATGCGAATTTCTATTCAGAATACTGAATCCAGTATTTTGTACAAACTACTTACAGGCCTTGTTATTCCCCGACCTATCGGATGGATTTCTACCGTTGATGCAAGCGGTATAAACAACCTTGCCCCTTTCTCATTTTTTAACGTCGTAGGCGAAGATCCGCCTCACGTGATGTTTTCGACAGTTCGTACAGGAAACAAGAACAAAGACACCTTAAACAATGTACTTCAAAACAAGCAATTTGCAGTCAATTTAGTAACCGAAGACTTGGTAGAACAAGTCAACACGACTTCCGAAATGGTTGAATCGTCTGTTGACGAGTTTGAATTGGCTGGCCTCAATCCTATTGCTTGTGAGCTTATTAAACCCAAAAGAGTCAAAGAAGCTAAAGCTCATTTTGAGTGCGAAATGGTACATCATTATTTTCTGGAAGGTCATAAAAACGGTGGAGCTTGTGTGGTTATCGGAAAAGTAATGTTGATGCACATTTCCGATGAAATCCTTATGGAAAATTACCGAATCAATTTAGAAAAATACAGACCTGTTGCCCGTTTGGCAGGGTCAAATTACAGTAAAATAGGAGAAATATTCTCAATTAAACGAAAAATTTAACAACCAGCCCTTTCAGGGTTTAAAACCCTGAAAGGGTTAAAAATAAAAGAATGAAAATAACAGTTATAGGTGGTGGCCCGGGTGGACTCTACTTTTCGATACTAACCAAAAAAGCAAAACCCGATTGGGAAATAAATGTTTATGAACGCAACAAACCAAATGAAAGTTTTGGGTTTGGAGTGGTTTTCTCAGACGAAACTTTGGGTGAATTCCTAAAACGAGATATGCAATCGTACGACCTGATTCGTAGCAAATTTGCTTATTGGGATGATATTATCGTAGCTCGAGACGGAGAGCAAGTGAGCATTGCCGGAAATGGATTTTGTGGTTGTTCCCGAAAAACCTTGTTGCAATTGCTTCACCAACGTTGTCGAGAAGAAGGCGTGAATTTACATTTTGAACACCATGTTGAGGATATTTCACAATTCAAAGATTCTGATATTATTTTGGCTGCAGACGGAATTGGAAGTAGTATCAGAACCCAATACCAAGAAGAATTCGGAACAAATATCGAACTAAAATCCAACCGATTTGTGTGGTTGGGTTCTACTAAACCATTGGATGCTTTCACCTATTTTTTTAGAACAACACCCTACGGAATCATCGTTGCACACACCTATCAATACGAAGAAGAAATGAGCACTTGGATTTTTGAATGTAGTAACGAAACGTGGGAAAATCTCGGTTTTGAAGTTGCTGATGAAGAAGATACTGTTGCTAAAATAACTGAAATCTTTAAGGAAGAATTAGACGGACATCCGCTTATTACCAATAAATCACATTGGAGGCAATTTCCACACGTAACCAACAAAAACTGGTATCACAACAACATCGTTTTGTTAGGTGACTCAAAAGCGACAGCTCATTTTTCGATTGGTTCAGGAACAAAATTAGCAATGGATTGTGCGATTGGGCTTTTTGACGCCCTGATGGCAAACCCTACTGATGTTCAAAAGACATTTACTCAATATGAAAAAACGCGAAGAAATCCGGTAGAGATGATTCAGTATGCGGCTTCGGTATCTTTAGATTGGTTCGAAAATATGGACAGAAACAACCAGCATCCGTTTCACAGGTTTGCTTTTGGCTGTATGACACGATCTAAAAAAGTAACTTATGAAAACCTACGTTTAAGAGATCAATCGTACACCGACAAAGTTTTAGAAGCGTTTAAAAGTGAAAACAATTTCACTTCAAACAGTCCTGCTTTTACGCCTTTTCAGTTAAGAGTTTTACACCTTCCAAACCGAATTATGATGTCCTCAATGGGGCAATATTCCGCTGAAAACGGTTTAGTAAATGATTGGCATTTTCAGCATTATACCTCAAGAGCAATTGGTGGTGTTGGACTGATTATGACCGAAATGACTGCTGTTTCCGAAACAGGAAGAATTACACCAGGTTGTACAGGAATTTATACTGAAAACCAAGTAAACGAATGGAAAAAAATTACCGCTTTTATTCACAAAAACACTCCTTCAAAAATCGGAATTCAATTAGGACATTCCGGTCGAAAAGGTGCTGTTAATAAACCTTGGGAAGCTGTAAACGAACCAATTGACAATGCGTGGGAATTACTTTCGGCATCGGCAATTGCATTTAACGATAAAATGGCGGCTCCAAAAGAAATGACTGTTGATGATATGAACGACATAGTGAATCAATTCATAAAAGCGACTCAAAATGCTGAAAAAGCAGGTTTTGATATGATTGAATTACAAGCTCATCACGGATTCTTGTTAGCTTCTTTCCTATCGCCTTTAACCAACATAAGAACCGATGAATTTGGTGGAAGCATTGAAAACAGATTGCGTTTTCCGCTTCGTATATTTACTGAAATCCGAAAAGTACTTCCTCAACATAAACCGATTTCCGTACGGATTTCTGCTTGTGATTGGGCTGAAAATGGCATATCGCAAGAAGATGTTATCACAATTGCGGAAGCTTTCAAAAATGAAGGAGCTGATATCATCAATGTTTCTACCGGAAATACGGTTGAACATCAAAAACCTCAAATGGGAAGAATGTGGCAAACTCCATTTTCGGATTGGATTCGCAATACGGTTCATATACCTACCATTACCGCAGGAAACATAACTGATATCGACCAAATCAATACGATCATTTTAAGTGGAAAATCCGATTTGGTTGCACTTGGAAAACCGCTTTTGTTAGACCCTTATTTTGTGAGAAAAGCACAGGCTTACGAACAGTTTGGAGTAAATGACATTCCGAAACCTTACGAAAAAGCGATACCAAGTTTTTACAGCTCAATCATTTCGGAACGAAAACAAACCGAAAATATGAAACGGGCTTTGAAACCCAAGAGTAATAAGAAGTAATTATATTAAAAAATGGATAATCTTAAAATCATCAATAAATACCCAATATTAACCAAAGTAAAACAAATTGACTCTAATTCAGTTTTATTAAAATTCAGCAATCATCAATATTTTGATTTAGAAGAAGATGTTTATGAGTTAATAATTTTTGGAAATGAGATAATTAAATATATTGACCATATAAAAGAATACAATTTAAACACTCCGACAGTTGTTGTAGATACGATAACTGAACTTGATTTTTTTATTGGAAATATGGATGAAGATCCTGACTGGGGAGATTGGAATAGTGTTATTTCTATCACTTTTGAAAAATATGAAGGTAAGTTCTCTAAAAAAACTCAAGAAGACTGGGATAATCAGTTAATGTACCTAATTGGTGACCAAGTGAGAACAAAATCTTTTCAATCTGTAACTAACAAAGAGTTTAAAAACCAAAAATATGAAGAAATAAAAAAGATGATGGATAGTGTTTATATAGAGTCACACATAAAAACAAATTTAAACAACTTATTGGATAAAATTCAGAATCTTAACGATGGAATCTTTTATAGTGTTTTTATGGATAGATTCAACTCAATTAAAGATATTACTAACAAAAAATAAACCCAATTATCCTTAAATATATTTGCCCTTTCAGGGCGGTTTATGGGATTGGATATATTATCAATTTCCCAAGGCGTTGCCATTGGGCTAAATATATAAAAGGCTTTCAGCCTTTTGTAGAAAACAAAACGGATTTTCCCTGAAAGGGAAATATATGTATAACCCAATGCACCGCATTGGGAAAAAACGCCCTGAAAGGGCAACATATAATAAACCCAATGGCAACGCCTTGGGGATTTTAGGATAGCATAAAACAATGAAATATGTCACAATCGTTATCACAAATGTACGTACACATTATCTTTCATACGAAATATAATCAACCGTTAATCCGTTCCGAAGTTGAGAAAGAATTGTATGCTTATATCGGAGGTATCATCAAAGAAAATGGTTCTGTCCCGATAAAAATCAACGGAACGGAAGACCATATTCATATTTTGGCAACAATGTCGAAAAATATTGCTTTGGCAAAATTTGTAGAAGAAATCAAACGCAACAGCAGTCGTTGGATAATAACCAAAGGTTTGGAATATTAAGATTTTGCTTTGCAAGGCGGATATGCGGGTTATTCGGTTAGCCAATCGGTAGTGGAGCGAGTGAAAAAATACATCGAAAACCAAAAAGAACATCATAAAAAGGTTTCATTTAAGGACGAATATGTGCAATTTTTGAATGAATATAAAATTGATTTTGATGAAAATTATTTGTGGACGTAGGTATGTTGCCCTTTCAGGGCGTTTCCCAAGGCGTTGCCATTGGGTTAAATATAAGAAAGGCTTTCAGCCTTTTTTGACACAGTTTTTCCCTGAAATCGAAGATTCGACGAAGTCAAAGGGAAATATATGTGAAACCCAATGGCAACGCCTTGGGAGTAGTGGAAGCCATAGGGTTAGGATAAGATAAAACATAAAAAAATATGAAAGACAATTTCGCACAAAACAGCTTACCGAGTTCGGAGTTCCAACCCAACTATACTTTTTTGGACTTACCGGAATTTAGCCGACCCGAGAATCTGAATTGTGTTCAACGACTTTTGGATGATTATATCAGCAATGGCAAAGGCGATAGCGTTTGTATCCGAACTTTTGATGAGGTTTGGACCTATCGTGATTTGTATGAAAAAGCCAATCAGATTGCGCATGTTTTGGTCGAAGATTTAAGATTGGAATCTGGCAATCGAGTACTGCTTCGCTCGTGCAACAACCCGATGATGGTTGCCTGTTGGTATGCGGTTTTAAAAGCAGGCGGAATTGTCGTAGCTACTATGCCTTTGCTTCGTGCAAAAGAGTTGAAAACTTTGATTGATTGTGCCGAAATTTCTCATGTTTTGTGCGATGCTGATTTAGCTGACGAGGTGAATTTGGTACAATCTGATTTTTTGAAAAAAAGTTGTTTTTACGGAGATGGAGAGCTTGAAAAACTAATGGCATCTAAACCGGAAACTTTTGAAAATCACCTAACTAAAGCTGATGATGTAGCCATAATCGGATTTACTTCTGGCACAACCGGAAACCCAAAAATGACGGCTCATTATCACAAAGATATGCTGAATATTTGTGAGGCTTTTCCTAATTATTCTTTGAAACCTACCGAAAAAGATGTTTTTACTGGAAGTCCACCCATCGGGTTTACTTTTGGTTTGGGTGGATTGGTTTTATTCCCGATGTATTTTGGAGCAAGTACGTTTTTGATTGAAAAGCCTTCGCCTGATTTACTTTTAGAAGCTATCGAAAAATACAAGATTACCATTTGTTTTACGGCTCCGACCGCTTGGAGAATTCTTAGCGAAAAAGCCAAAGACTACGATATTTCGAGCCTACATAAGTGCATTTCCGCAGGAGAAACACTTCCATTAAAAATTTGGGAAAACTGGTACGAAGCAACCGGACTAAAAATCATTGACGGAATCGGAGCAACTGAAATGTTACATATTTTTATTTCATCTAACGAAGAAAATATGCGTCCGGGAGCTACCGGAATCCCAATCACAGGATACGAAGCCAAGATTATCGATGAAAACGGAAATGGTGTTCCGTATGATACTCCCGGCAGATTGGCTGTACGTGGAATTACGGGTTGCAAGTATTTAAATCGACTTGATAAACAAAAAGAATATGTTGAAAACGGTTGGAATATTACCAGCGATATTTTTAAGCAAGATCAAGATGGTTATTTTTGGTTTGTAGCTCGTGGCGACGATATGATTATTTCATCTGGCTATAATATTGCCGCAATCGAAGTGGAAAGTGTACTTTTATCCCACGAAGAGATTCTGGAATGTGCCGTTGTAGGGCTTCCCGATGAAGAACGCGGAATGTTGGTTTGTGCGAATATCGTTTTGAAAAACCAAGAAAATGCATGTGATGAGTTAATAAAATCCATTCAAAATTGGTTTAAAGAAAATGCCGCTCCTTATAAATATCCACGGGTGATTAATTTTTTGGATAAATTACCAAAAACAGAAACAGGTAAAATACAGCGGTTTAAGTTGAAATGATATGGAAACAAAAATTGCAACAAATATTGAAACCGATATTCTTTATTCAATCATCAAATTTTTAAAGAAAAATGATTGGAAACTCACTATTGAATATAGTGACGAAATTTTTGATAAGGGAATTGATTTTGACCTATATCAATTTGAAAGAAATAATAAACAAAAAGGACCAATGAAAAAATCAAAAAGTTTTTTAAAAAACGAAAAAAAACAAAAAAAGTTGCCAATATCGCATTTTGAAACGTTGTGCAATTACAATTGGAGTATCTCTAATA
>CAYPCZ010000025.1:0-30610 GCA_964409345.1 uncultured Flavobacterium sp.
TGGAACGAAAGTTATTTGTTAACTGTTCTTGGATTAAAAGTGTGAGTTTGCCCTGTTTGAATCTAAGCCTCTCTCATCAACATTTTTGTCCAAATTCTATCCATTCAAAGAGAACAACTCCCTTAAATATTTATATTTATTTTGTTTCTAAACAGATAATTATCTACTTTTATAAGTACATAAAAAACTTATTATTATGAGCACAACTCACCCTAAATCCTTAAAGACACTTAGTATCAACGGCAAAAACTATCATTATAGCTCCTTGCGAGACCTTCCTGAGGGCAGTATTGAGCATTTACCTTTTAGTATTCGTATTTTACTTGAAAACGTATTGCGTAATTATGATGGTTTTAGCATTACCGACGAACATATCCAAACCCTGATTAATTGGACGCCAGAACCGGTCGATAAAGACATTCCGTTTAAACCGGCTCGTATTCTGATGCAAGACTTTACCGGCGTGCCTGCTGTAGTCGATATGGCATCTCTTAGAGCCGAATATATTCGGCACGGAAAAGACGGACAAAGAATCAACCCAGCCATTCCCGTTGATTTGGTGATTGACCACTCCGTACAGGTTGATTATTACGGAACCGATTATTCTTACGGAAAAAACGTAGAACTGGAATACCAACGAAATAAAGAACGATACGAATTACTCAAATGGGCACAAAAAGGAATGACAAACTTTACGGTGGTTCCTCCCGGAATGGGAATTTGTCACCAAGTGAATCTGGAATATTTAGCCAAAGTAATCATTGAGCGCGATAGTTGGTTATTTCCTGATACATTAGTCGGAACCGACTCACACACCCCTATGGTTAACGGAATGGGAGTTGTGGGGTGGGGAGCCGGCGGAATAGAAGCCGAAGCCGCTATGTTAGGACAACCTATTTTCTTTAGTTGCCCTGAAGTTATCGGGCTAAAGCTCATCGGGAAAATCCCTGAAGCTTGCACGGCTACCGATATGGTGCTCTCTATTACCAAAGTGCTTCGTGATAAAGGCGTCGTAGGCAAGTTTGTAGAGCTATTCGGGGATGGTTTGGATAACCTGACTGTTACTGACCGCGCTACTATTGCTAATATGTCGCCTGAATTTGGTTGTACCATTACCTATTTCCCAATAGATGACCGCACCTTAGAGTATATGCACACTACCAACCGTACGACCGAACAAATTAAAATTGTCGAAGAGTATTGCAAAGAAAATCTTTTGTGGCGCACAGGTAACGAAAAAATCAACTTCTCATCAGTCGTAGAGTTTGATTTGTCTTCTTTAGAACCCACTGTTTCGGGTCCTAAACGTCCTCAAGATAAAATTTTTGTAAAAGATTTAGGCAATCAATTTGCAAACCTATTAGAGCAGGAACACCAACGTAGTTATAGTCGTCCTACAGAAAGAAAAGAATCGGCTTGGCTGACCGAGGGAGGTTCAGGAACCGAATTTACATTCGGTAAAGTCCCCATGGAAAAAAATCCTTCGCTCGAAGTAGTAAAAGACATGATGCAGTCGATACGTATTAAATACAGAAACCAAGAGTTCGTTCTGAGCGACGGAAGTATCGTTATCGCTGCTATAACCAGCTGCACCAATACTTCAAACCCTGCCGTAATGATTGGCGCCGGACTATTGGCACGTAATGCAGTAGAGAGAGGAATACGCACTAAATCATGGGTTAAAACATCCATGGCGCCAGGATCTAAAGTGGTCACACAATATCTCGACCGTTCTGGCTTGACCAGCGATTTAGAAGCACTTCGTTTTCACACCGTAGGGTATGGTTGTACTTCTTGTATCGGAAATTCAGGACCTTTGCCGCCACATATAGCAGAAGCAGTAGATCAAGGCGAATTGGTAGTAGCATCAGTACTTTCGGGTAACCGTAATTTTGAAGCAAGAGTGCATCCGCAGGTAAAAATGAATTTCTTGATGTCTCCGATGTTAGTCGTGGCCTATGCCTTAGTAGGAAGAGTAGATGTTGATTTGCTTAACGACCCATTGGCCTTTGACCCAAACGGAAATCCGGTGTATTTGAAAGATATTTGGCCAAGCCGAGAAGAAATTATAAACACCATTAACGAATGTGTCAAACAGGAAGACTTCCAAGAGGTCTATGATGTTATCTTTGATGGATCAGAAGATTGGCAAAACTTGGAAGTTAGTCTGAATCAAAACTTTGAGTGGAGTCCTAACTCTACTTATGTCAAAGAAGCTCCATTTTTTGAAAGTACTAAGATCAATCCGGAACCTGTATCAGATATTACCGATGCTCGTGTATTGCTCTATCTTGGTGATTCGGTTACTACCGACCATATTTCGCCGGCAGGCTCATTTAGAGAAGATAGTGCAGCAGGACAATATCTGCTGGAACATGGCGTAGATAAAGCGGACTTTAACTCTTATGGCTCACGACGCGGAAATCATGAAGTAATGATGCGAGGTACATTTGCCAATGTGCGTATCAAAAACAAAATCATAGACCGCGAAGGCGGTTTCAGCAAGCACTTCCCTAGTGGAGAAGTAAAAACAGTCTATGAAACAGCTATGGATTATAAGCAAGATAATACCCCGCTTATCGTATTGGCCGGAAAAGATTACGGTTCAGGCTCATCAAGAGATTGGGCGGCAAAAGGAGCTTATTTGCTAGGCATAAAAGCGGTGATTGCCGAAAGTTTCGAACGTATACATCGCAGTAACCTTGTGGGAATGGGCGTAGCACCTTTAGTTTTTATCGAAGGACAAAGTGCGGAAAGCCTCGGGTTAGACGGTACGGAGACATTCCAAATCAGCGGACTTGCAGATAACCTAATTCCGCATAAACTATTAGAGGTAAAAGCCACCCATAGCAGCGGAAAGGTTACCGAGTTTAATGTGCAAGCCCGAATGGATTCTGCCATAGAAATCGAATATTATAAAAACGAAGGAATCTTGCAGTATGTGTTGAGAGATTACCTCAAAAATAGCTAAGAGTTTTTTATATAAGAATTTTAAATGACCTAAATAGTTGATGAAAGAGGCTGTCTCAAAGGGACGAGGCCTGTCATTCTGAATTTATTTCAGAATCTCATATCTTTGTGTTTTAAGTAATTTACAAGAAGTTGAAACAACTAAACTTGACAAAACAAACTTTTGAGACCGCCTCTTTTTATTATAACTTATCAGAACTATTAAATTAGTACCATAGATTAACAGCTCTTAACCTAATCCTCAAAAAAACGTTTTTCTATCGAATCAATATCTTTGATTGATTTTTTGGTCCAGTCTAATCTTTTTTCTAAGATCTCCTTTGCAGATAGTTGCCAATTTATATCAGAATTACGAAGTCGTTGCATCAAGTTCTGAATAATAATAGCTGCAGAAACAGAGATATTTAGGCTTTCGGTAAACCCGACCATCGGAATTTTTAGATAACCATCAGCATTTTTCATTACTTGATCAGACAATCCTTCTTTTTCGGTGCCAAAAAAAATTGCACTTGGTTTGGATATGTCAAAATTTTCTAGGTAAGTAGAATTGTTATGCGGTGTGGTGGCAATGATTTGGTATCCTCGCTCTTTTAAAGTATTGATGCAACTCAAACTGTCTTTATGACGGATAATATCTACCCATTTTTGAGCTCCCATAGCGATTTGCTTATCAATTTGTTTACCAAAACGCTGCTCGATTACATTCAATTCTTGTACACCAAACACTTCACAACTGCGCATAACAGCACTAGTATTATGCAATTGATACACGTCTTCTACAGCTATGGTAAAGTGTTTCGAGCGGTGTTTTAATACTTCGATAAATCGTTCTTTTCGCTCTTGGCTAATTATGGTTTCAAGATATTCTAATAACTCCATTGTTAGGCAGTAGATGTTAAATGCATGATTTCTGTCAGCATTCTATAATTTTACTTCACTTTAATTGTCCACTCAAATTCAAATTCAGAAACTTGCTCTCCTTTTTGATTCATCCCTACAGATTTCATCCAGCAAGTTTGCCCTTCTCCTGTTTCAAAAGCTTTTTTGATAGTTTCTTCTATTTTATGCCCTTCATTGCAGCTAAAAATTATTTTACCGGTTGCTTTTTTGGTAAAGCTACTTTTATTAGAAAGCACCAGCATTGAGACTTTTTTTCCGCTTTTATTGATTTGATACATCACTAAAGCTCCCGTAGTAAGCTCTGCTGCCATAGCCTGAACGGCAAAATACATCGATTTAAAAGGGTTTTGATTTATCCATCGGTGAGTTACAGTTACTTCGCAGTTGTTTTCTGAAATGTTTTTTACCCGCACACCGCTCCAATAAGCAGAAGGTAATTTAAAAAACAAAAACGTATTTAATTTTGAAGGAGTAAATTCCATAGTGAATCTCTTTTTTTGAATGGGCTAAGTTACAAATTTTGCTATTTGTTTCTTTAACTCTCTATAGAATTCTCCTATTCCGTCACATCTCTCTTACTTTTTTAAATAAATAATGCAGATCAACCCTTGTTAAACTTAAGTTAAATTACGGTACTTTGTATTGCATAGTATCTTCTTTTAGCCATATATTTGCATCAGATAATACTATATACATTTTTATAATGAAAGATAACAACAACAAATCAGTAGCCGCTTTAACACATCTAAGTGTGTTTTCGCAGTATATTATTCCGTTTGGAAACTTTATTGTTCCCCTCATAATTTGGCTTACCAACAAAAAAGACGAATTAGTAAATCATCACGGCAAAGGAGTGATTAACTTTCAGTTGAGTATTTTTCTGTATTCAATCATTGCTTCAATTATTACGCTTCCGATTTTTTTGTTTACAATTTTCAAAAACATGAGTCTCTCCCACTTGCTCGATGACCCCGATTATGTGATAGAACACATAAGCATAGCCAATCTTTCTGGAATTGTTATAATGGCTCTAACTATTGTATTCCTTTTTGTAGTGCTTAAAATCTTGGAAATTTTTTTAGTGATATACGGAGCTATAAAAGCATCTAACGGAGAAAACTGGAAATATCCTTTTACGATAAAATTTGTAAAATAATAAAATACTAATAAAAATCAATAATGAATATAGAAAACACCAGAGCACAAATGCGAAAAGGAGTTTTAGAGTTTTGCATCTTGTCTGTGCTTAAACAGAAAGAAGCATATACCTCTGAAATTCTAGAAACGCTCAAAAGTGCTAAGCTATTGGTTGTCGAAGGCACGATATATCCGCTGCTTACCCGACTAAAAAATGACGGATTATTGAATTACAGATGGGAAGAATCCACCAGCGGACCTCCCAGAAAGTATTATGAACTGACCAAAGAAGGCGAAGCTTTTCTCGAAGGATTAGCAGAAACCTGGAACGAACTATCAGACGCTGTTACCATTATCACCAACCCAAACAATAAACACAATGAATAAAACCATAAACATAAATTTAGGAGGCATGTTTTTTCATATCGACGAAGACGCTTACCTCAAGCTTTCTCGATATTTTGAAGCCATCAAAAAACAATTATCCGATTCTGACGGAAAAGACGAAATCATGTCGGATATAGAAATTCGGATATCAGAATTGTTTTCAGAAAAACTAAAATCAGACAAGCAAGTTATTTCGCTTAAAGATTTAGATGAAGTAATTGCTATAATGGGCGAACCACAAGATTATCGTTTGGATGACGAAGAGCCCAAAGCTCAGTCATCTCAACACACCCAAAAAAGCAAAAAGCTCTACCGAGATACCGAAGAAGGAATTTTAGGAGGAGTCTTGGCCGGATTAAGTCACTACTTAGGGATAGACAAGGTTTGGGTTAGAATTATCTTTATCTTATTGGTTGTTTTTTACGGAACAGGAATACTCATCTACATTATTCTGTGGATAATTATGCCCGAAGCCAAAACAACTTCCGAAAAATTAGAAATGAAAGGCGAAGCGGTCAACATTTCGAATATCGAAAAAAAGGTACGTAAAGAATTCGAAAACATCTCAGAAAAAGTAAACAATATCGACTACGAAAAATATAAAAATCAAGCCCAATCATCAGCCAAAAATGTTGGAGATTCGATTGGTAATTTTTTTTTAGGCGTATTCAAAATCATAGGTAAGCTCATCGGAGTGTTTATTATTCTTTTTTCGGTTACTGCCTTAGCTTCTTTACTCATTGCTTTATTCACATTAGGTTCGACCGAATTTTTTCAACTTTCGTGGATGGGAGTTTCAGAAGCATTTAATTATTCTGAAGTTCCTATCTGGAATTTAGTAATCTTATTTTTTCTAGCTATCGGAATTCCGTTTTTTGCTTTGTTGATTCTCGGATTCAAAATTTTGATTCCCAACTCAAAATCATTCGGAAGAGTATTTAATTATTCTATGTTCGGCGTATGGATAATTTCGATTATTGCCTTAATTATCTTGGGCGTAAAACAAGCTACCGAAATGGCTTTCGAAGAAAAAACAAGCCAAACTCAGATAGTTGATGTGCAGCCTAACGATACGTTGTTTGTTAACCTACATTCAAACACAGCAAACAAAGGCACTTATAAATTTTCTGATTTCAAGCTTATTTTAGACGAAAAAAACAACGAAGTTATCTATTCAAATCAAGTAAAAATATATCTTTACCCAACCAAAGAAGCTCAACCTTATGTTGTTATAAATAAAAAAGCCGAAGGCAACTCGCTGATTAACGCCAAAAACAGAGCAGAACAAATCAGGTATAATTTCGAAATAAACCACAATCAATTGGTTTTTGATGATTATTTGATTAGTGATTTAAAAAATAAATTTAGAGGTCAAAAAGTACATATTGAAGTGTTTATCCCTGAGCATCAACCTGTGTATATAGACGAAGGATTTACTAATTATTGGTATGCTATCCAAGTAGAAAATACATCAGGAATAACTTCAATAAAAGCGGGTCATTATTATCTTTTTGATAAAAGCACTTTTAAATGTATAGATTGTTTAGAAAAAGATTTTCAGTGGCAAGAATCAACTCTCTCTAATGATACTATACAAACAAGTACTGAAAAAAACAGACTTCAAATAGGCAAAGACGGAACCATTATTAAACAACAATAAACAACTAACCAATAACAGAGCATTATGATACAAGTAGTCTTACGAACAACCAAGGTATGCTTATTACTGATTATTACCTTATTTTTTTCTAGCTGTAAAGTCGAGGTAGAAAGTCCTAATCTTTTTAATTCGATTACCGGAAGTGGCAAAGTAGTTACTCAAGAACGAGCAGTTACAGCAAATTTTAATAAAATTCAATCTTCTAGTAGTTTTAAAGTAGAAGTAGAGCAAGCGCCACACTATGAAATTGTCGTCAAGGCAGATGACAACCTTTTGCCTTATATAGTAACCGAGGTTGAGCAAAATACGTTAAAAATACGTTTTGACAATGTTTCTGTCAGAAAAATAAAAGAAATAAAAGTCTATGTGAAAACTCCGCATATCAACAGCCTGTATGCTTCTTCGTCGTCAGAAATTGAAGTTAAAAAATCGGTCACAACAGATCATCTCGACCTCAAAACCAGTAGTACGGGCGAAATTAAAGTAAACGAGATAAACACCAATTCTCTACTCATAGAAGCAAGTAGTGCTTCAGAGATTAAAATCAACAGAATTTATGCCCTTGATTTTAAAGCACAAGCTTCTTCTACGGCCGAAATAGAAATAGATTATGCCGAATCTGATAAAATAAAGCTGGTTGCTTCTAGTAGTTCAGATATCGAAATCAAAGGAAAAACATTAGAACTAGAACTTAACACCAACTCAACCGCCGAAATAAATGCAAAAGAATTACTTGCCAACAACATAATCGCCACAGCCTCAAGCAGCTCAACAATACAGGCCTACCCTATTGTTTCGCTTAAAGCGAAAGCTTCGTCAACGGCAGATATCTATTATTATAACGAACCGAAAACGATAGAAAAATCTACTTCTTCTTCAGGAAGTATAAAAAAGAAATAATTATTTTAGCTAATAATCAACCTTAAAAAATCCCACAAAAAACAGCCTGTGGGATTTTTTTATATTCATCAAGAGGTTTCTTAAATTTTCTTACCTTTGCTACTTTATTTTACAACACAATTAAATAATCAGACCCATGAAATTTTTTATCGATACTGCTAATCTAGCTCAAATCAAAGAAGCCGAAGAATTAGGAATTCTTGACGGAGTAACCACCAATCCTTCGCTAATGGCAAAAGAAGGAATTACCGGAAAAAACAACATTCTTAAGCACTACGTAGATATTTGTAATATTGTAGAAGGAGATATAAGTGCAGAGGTAATTGCGCTAGATCTAGAAGGCATGATTAGAGAGGGAGAAGAATTGGCAGATTTACACGACCAAATTGTCGTAAAACTCCCAATGACAGTAGAAGGAATTAAAGCCTGCAAATACTTTACAGACAAAGGAATTAAAACCAACGTAACTTTGGTTTTCTCTGCCGGACAAGCCCTACTTGCTGCCAAAGCCGGAGCTACTTATGTGTCTCCTTTTATCGGAAGACTTGATGATGTTTCGACAGACGGACTTAACCTGATTGCAGAGATTAGAGAAATCTATGACAACTATGGTTATGATACTCAAATTCTAGCAGCTTCGGTAAGACACACCATGCATATTGTGAACTGTGCCAAAATCGGAGCAGATGTAATGACAGGACCACTTTCTGCTATTTTAGGTCTGGTTAAACATCCGCTTACAGACAACGGACTCGCCCAGTTTATTGCAGATTATCAAAAAGGAAATCAGTAAATTCATAAAAAGGTTCTAATTTAAGAACCTTTTTTTTAATATTATTTTGCTATTTAACGGGGCTTTACTATTTTAGTGGCTTTTAATTTATGAACTTTTAAACATTAACAATGTTAGACCAACAGAATGATAACCTGCATAAAGCAGACGGAAACCAAGAAAACGAGAATAATCAAGAACTTCAAACTGAACAGCAAGAACAAAATACACTTGCCCCTCAGGAAGAAGAAAACATCCGAATAGAGCATTCCGAGAGCGAAAAGTCAGATCAAAATCAAAAAGTTATTGATGAGATTGAGCATTCTAACGCCGAAGAATCAGAAGACGAAACGCTATCAGAACGTCATGATATCCCGATGCTTGATTATGAGTCTATGACTATGGATGCCCTAACCCAAGAGCTTCAAAAACTTGTTGATGCAGGTAAAATATCTTCCATAAAAGATCATGTTGAAGAAATAAGAAAAGAATTTACTTCTAAATACAATGATTTTATAGACGACAAAAAAGAACAATTTGCTTCTGAAAACGAAGGAGATGACACTGGTTTTGAATATCATCTCCCACTTAAACAACAATTCGATGCGCTTATTGAGCAATATAAAGAACATAGAAAAAAACACTACACCTCTTTAGAGCAAAACCTAAAAACCAATCTTGCAAAACGATTGGAGCTTATCGAAGAGCTGAAAAACTTGGTCACCCCGGAAACTAACATTCCTGACTTGTTCAAACAGTTTAACGAAATTAGAGACCGCTGGAGAACAGCAGGACCCATTCCGAAAGATAAATACAATCACGTTTGGAATAACTATCATTTTCATATCGAAAACTTTTATGATTATATACACTTAGATAGAGAAGCCCGCGATTTGGACTTCAAACACAATCTAGAGCAAAAGCAAAAAGTAATCGAGCAAGCCAAAGAATTAGTAAACGAGTCCGACCTGAATAGAGCCTTTAGAGAGTTGCAACTTCTTCACAAACTCTGGAAAGAAGAACTAGGGCCCGTGTCGAGAGAGCATCGTGATGAAATTTGGAACCAGTTTAGTGTCGTTACTAAACAAATCCACGACAGACGCGAAGAGCACTTCCAACAACTAAGAGGCAAGGAAGAAGAAAACCTCTCCAAAAAGAAAGAGGTAATCAGTAAAATTGCAACTATTGCTCAAGAAAACGTAGAATCTCATTCGCAGTGGCAAAAGCAAATTCAAAAAATAGAAGCGTTGCGTCAGGAGTTTTTCACTCTCGGAAAAGTACCTATCGAACAGCGTAATGCAACTTGGGAAGAGTTTAAAGTTGCCACCAAAGAATTCAATTCAAATAAGAATGCTTTCTATAAAAACATCAAGATAGAACAGCAAGAAAACTTGGTTAAAAAGCAAGCACTTCTTGCCAAGGCAAAAGAACTCAAAGACAGCGAAGACTTTACTAAAATCACTCCTGTTATGAAGCAAATTCAGGAAGAATGGCGCACTATAGGGCATGTTCCTAAAAAAGTATCAGACAGCATTTGGAAAGATTTTAAAGAAGCTTGCAATCATTATTTTAATCGTTTACACGCCAAGCGTAACGAAGAAAGTACTGTCGAGACAGAAGCCTACAATCAGAAAAAAGAATACCTCGAAGTACTTAAAAATGTAGAACTTTCGGGAGAACACAAAGCCGATTTAGATCTTATCAAATCACATATCGAAACCTGGAAAAGCTTCGGTCGTGTGAGTTATACCAAACGTCATATTGAAGGCAAATACAACAAAATTCTCGACGTGCTATTCGAAAAACTTAGCCTGAGCAAAAAAGATTCAGATTTGATTCGCTACAACAACCGTATCTCTAACCTGATAGATGCCGACGATAACCGAAAGCTTAACGGTGAGCGTATTTTCTTGTCTCGCAAAATCGATGAAGTACAAAACAAAATCCTACAGCTCGAAAATAACATTATGTTTATTACCGGAGCTACCGATAAAAATCCTTTTGTCATCGAGGTGAACAAAAGTATCGAAAATCATAAGCAAGAGCTACAAGACTGGAAAAGCAAATTGAGTCAACTCAATCAAGCTATCAAAAAGAGTCAAGAGCCTCAACCGGAAGAGAAAGAAGAAAAAACAAATGCTGAGCCAAAATCAGATAACGAAAGCCAAGCTTAACATCTTATAAAGCAATGAATGACCATCAGTTTTTTAGCCGTTGGGAAGCCATAAAACAAAAAGGAAGATTCCGCTATGCCCTGAGTCATGGGCTGAAATACGGAATCTTTCTTACTGTTTTTATGAACCTGCTCAAGCTTAACCAGTTTTCGTTTGCAGAAATATTTATAAGAACAGGGATTCTCTTTGAATGGGTTCTTTTTACGATTTTCGGAATTCTGTTTTTTGGCACCTTTATGTGGTGGCTCAATAATTACTTTTATAATAAAAGAAAATAAATCAGCTCTTTACCCTTAAGAAAACTCCCCTTCTCCATCTTTTATTTTGTATAGCTACTGCCAGTTTTGTAATGTTTTTTTTCTAAGTACACAACAAAAAATAAACCACAGACTATTAGGTTTTTAGCCACAGATGCACAGATGAGATTTGATTGGAACAATCAAGAAATAATACAAATAAATACTTTCTGTTTAATTTTTAAGTTTTTATAATTTCGACTCATCGAAATTATCTGTGTAGATTTATGTGATTTTAGTTAGATTAAAATATAAATCTGTGCATCTGTGTCTTAACAAAATGTAGCGGGATAGAGTGCCAAATTGAAAACTTCTGTTTTATTACCTCATCACTCTCTACAAATATGTTACTTCTGAATCATTTGCGTGATTCCAATAAAATCTTCTACTGAGAGTTGTTCGGGTCTTAAATCAAAAATTGTGTCGGTTTTTATCTCGTCAGAGAGATTTAGGGTTTTAAGACTATTTCTAAGGGTTTTTCGTCTTTGGTTGAAAGCGGTTTTTACTACGGCGAAAAATAGTTTTTCATCACACGGCAAGCTAAAGTTTTCTTTTCGGGTGAGCCTCAGTACGCCAGATTTTACTTTAGGTGGTGGGGTAAACACATTTTCTGATACGGTAAACAAATATTCGGCTCTATAAAATGCCTGTACCAAGACCGAGAGGATTCCGTAGGCTTTTGTGCCTTTACTCTGGCAAATACGTTCTGCCACTTCTTTTTGGAACATCCCAGAAAATTCAGGTATCTGATCTCGCATTTCTAACATTCTAAACACAATTTGGGTTGAAATATTATACGGAAAATTACCAATTATAGCAAAAGGTTCATCTGCGAAAACCTCAGTTATATCATATTTTAAAAAATCTTGCGAAATGATTTTATGATGTAGCTTTGGATAATGACTTTTAAGATAATTAACCGATTCTACATCAATCTCAATAACATAGGTTTCGATGGGCTTGTCGAGCAAATATTTGGTGAGGACCCCCATTCCCGGGCCAATTTCTAACACCTTATCATACCCTCTAAGCGAAAGTGTATCAGCAATTTTTCGGGCAATGTTTTCGTCATTCAAAAAGTGTTGTCCCAAATGCTTTTTGGCCTTTACTTTTTCCATTTATTTTTTGAGAGCAATATAAGAAGTATCTATATAATACGAGCTACACTACTTAGTTAATTTATCAATAATATTGATTAACTTCTGGTTTTCTTCTCTCAAAAATTCGATTTGTTGATTGAGTATATCTACCGTTTTTTGAGTCAGCTCTTTTCTATCTTCTTTCAAGACTTTCAGGTATTCATAAAACTGGTCAGCGGCCTCGTCATTGAGCTTAGAAGACTCAACATCACCGGTGAGTATATCCTCGAGAGGTGTTTCTAAAATTTCACTTATTTGTGTTAATCTATCTACAGTTAGTTTTATGCCTCCTGTTTCTATTTTAGAATAGGTGTTCTGCGAAATATTTAATCGCTCTGACACATATTCTTGGGTATAATTTTTCCTCTCCCTAAATTTACGGATGTTGTAGCCTAAATTCATATTGTAAAATTTAAATAATATTACTTAATTAAATACAATTATGCACAAACATAATTATTTTCTAACAAAAACTACACTTATTTACAAAATGTAATAAATTATTATTCTTAACCAGAGCAATTAAAACAAAAGCAAATCTATTTTTACATCTTGTAAGCCTCTATCTCTATAGCCCTTGTTATTTACTAACAATTTACGAATTTTTTATTGATATTTCATCATTAAAAACGATAAATTATCATTATTCAGGTGACTTTGAATTAAAAAACAGTCCTACATTTGCACTGTTTAAAAATACACCTATTCAATAACATGAAATTAAACAACTAGACAAAAGAGCTGATAGACAAAAACTATTTAACCATAAAAAATAAATATCTTTTTGCGTAGTTCAGATAGCTTAAGCGCCGGATATTTGCACTACAAAGATTTAACCACTTTTTAAAAAAAGAAACCAAACTAAAAATTTAATTAAAAAAAGAAAATTTTTACATCTATATAAAACAACTTAATTCAAAAAACTCTAATGAAATGAAAAAATTATTTTTAACTGTTTTTACAATTTTCGGTTTAGCTTTAACCATTCAAGCACAAACCAACACAGATCAAGTAACTCTTAATGTGCGTTTACACCCCATCCAAACTATTAAAGTAACCTCAACTCAAAAAATCATAGATTTAGATTATGTGACCTCAGAGGATTATAACAACGGAGTGAGTTTAGAACAACCTAACCACTTGACCGTATACAGTACAGGAGGATTTGCGGTTAGTGTGCAAACCACAACCGATATTTTAGAAAGTGCTCACGCAGACGTAACAGAAAACATTAGTGTATCTGATATTAAATTAACCCCAACACTGGGTACTTCGCAGTTAGCCGGTACGATTTTAAACACAGTAAACCTGAGTACTACCCCCGCTACGTTATTTTCTAACACAACAGGAGGCGTAAACAGAACATTTAATGTGGAGTATGAGGCGGCTGGAGCAAATGCTTACGTAAACAAATATTTTAATGTTGAAAACCCAACAGTTTATACCACAACCGTAGTTTATACCATAGAAGCTCAATAATTAGAATAGAAAAGCTGTCTTACTTCATTTTGACAGCTTTTTTTCTACTCGATTCATTCCCCATTTAATATCTGTATAAAAATAAAAACTCATACAAAAAAATCATCGTTAAGTCCATTTAAGCCTTTATGCCTTCATAATAATAAAATCATTAAAAAGAATAAATTATCACTATTGAGATGGCTTTAAAAACAAAAACAGTAGTACTTTTGCACAGTTTTACAAATCACCCCTACTCAATGCTATATTATAACATGAAGCTTAACCTCCGCAACATCCACGCCATAAAAAAAAGCTATTTAACCATAAGCAAAAAAGATTATTTCGAGTAGCTTCACCCGTAAAAGTATCGGATATTTGCACTACAAAATAACCGCTCTTTTTAAAAGAATTTATCCAAATCAAATTTTTAATTAAACACTAAGAATATTTTAAGCAAAAAATAATAAAGACACTTGTACCTTTTTACACAATATATGCACGCATACAAAAACAATTTAATTTAAATAAAACCCTTTAAAACTAAACAAAATGAAAAAATTATTTTTAACTAGCCTCACAATTTTCGGTTTAACTTTAGCCGCTCAAGCACAAGATCAAGTAACGCTAAACGTACGTTTGCATCCTATCCAAACTATCCAAGTGAACTCATCTCAAAAAATTGTTGACTTAAATTATCAAACTATCAATGATTATGCCACTGGGGTAAGCTTAGAGCAACCTGACCACTTGACCGTTTATAGTACAGGAGGATTTGCGGTTAGTGTGCAAACCACAACAGATATTTTAGAAAGTGCTCACGCAGAGGTAACAGAAAACATAAGTGTTTCTGATATTAAATTGACACCAACGCTGGGTACTTCGCAATTAGCCGGGACGATTCTAAACACAGTAAACCTAAGTACTACCCCTGCTACACTATTTTCCAACACCACAGGAGGTGTAAACAGAACATTTAACGTAGAGTATGAGGCTGCCGGGGCTAATGCTTATGTAAACAAATACTTTAATGTTGAAGACCCTACCGTTTATACTACTACCGTAATTTATACTATAGAAGCTCAATAATTATAAAGACATAATGAAAAAAGCTGTCTTAATTTTTTTGACAGCTTTTTTTCTACCATAATTTTCAGGTATTAATTCAACAACCGTTCAAAAGAAGTTTGTCAAGATAAAACCTGATTTTATTAAGAAGTTTCCGATAAAAATTAAAACCAACAACTATGCAAATATCTCGATTAGTAACTTTATTTTCATTGCTTTTCATATTGCTCATATCTCCTGATTTGTTTTCGCAAGCAGGGCTAAGTGTTAGCCCTCCTCGAAGTTATTTTATGCTAAACGAAGGAGAAACAGAAACGAAAACGATCTTGATTAGTAATCCGAGTAAAACCAGCACATTAGAATTGGTGGTTTCGTTTAACGATTGGGAATATGACCAGAAAGGAAATAATGTGATTAAAAACTCGGGAGAATTAGAAACATCTTGTGCCAACTGGCTAACTGTGCTCCCCGACTCTTATTTTATATTAGGTCCAGGAGCTTCTTATGAGTTGCAATTACAAATGAATGTACCTGAGCAAATTGGCAATCAACAGGCACACACCTCGATGATGTATATTACGCAAATTAATTCTGAAGATGCTATAAACGAACAGGGAGCAAACATTAAAATATCTTTGAGAACCGGAGTAAAAATATACCACCGAAAACCTGTTCCTAGAAATACAAGTGTAGAACCTGTCGATTATAAATATCTTTCGGAGCAAAATATATTAGAACTTACTTTTATAAACGACGGAAATGTTTGGGCTGATGGCACCATTAACCATCTTTTAATCAATCAAAACACAGGTAAAGAAATACAACTAGACGAACAAGTATTTTATTCTATGCCAGACGACACAAGAGTTATCCAGATTGAATTACCAAAAAAATTAGAATCAGGCTCTTACATTGTATCAACTATTTTTAATACAGGTGACAAAGCCTCTGTAAAAATGGCTGAACTTGTTTTTGAAAAAAAATAATATAATAATGAAAAAATGGTTATTTTTAATTTTCTACTTAGCATCAGCAGGTGCTGCCTTTGCTCAATTTACGACCCAAGCTCACAATACCGGGTGGGTTGAAGTTCAAAGTTATAACGGAGTAACTGCTCAGGAAGGAAAAATAATACGTTTTCACCTGAATAATAACACAAGTATCCCAGCGGGTTGGTCGTTATTAGCAAGGCTCAACGGGCCTGTCACTAATTCAGAAAACATGAATTTCCCCATAGATAAAATTAAATTAAAGATACATAAAATTGAAACACAAAGCGGAACACCACCAACTATAGAGCAAATAGGCGCCAACAACTCTGCTGTACCTATGAGCCTGTTTAACGTTGGGTTGATACCTAATTCGCCTTTGTTGCTACAACCACCACAATTTTATGAACAATATGTTCTTTTTTATGACATAATTGTCGAAGGAGGAGCTTATTTAACGAACTATAAAAGTTGGCAGAACTATACGTTAAATTTTATTTTTACTGTAATTGATCAATCCAATACAGTTATTTCAAATGCTTCAAGTTCCATACAAATGCGTATTTACCCTAACGACAACCCTCCTATCGAAGAAACTTATAGTTTATCTATACAGGGTAGCGCAAAAAATGTAAACTTAGAATTTAAAACAATGCAAGATTATACACAAGGAGTACAAATTGAGTACCCTAATGCGCTATCTGTCATTTCAAATACAGACTATGTACTTTCAGTTCGGGCATCACACCCTGAGATGTATTCTCAAAACAATAGTTTACCCGTTGATGCTATAAAACTGAGCATTCAGGATGCTAACGATACAAACATTCAAGGAACAATTACATTATCAGCTTTTGAACAACCTATATTAACAACAGGCAATCCTTCTTTGCAGCCAAGGCTATTTGATCTAAAGTATTTTACAACACCTAATGACCCTACAATTATTCAAGCGCCATCAGACAACTACTCAACTACGTTATTTTATACATTGACACCTCAATAAAACAAAGTGAAACTTTTTTCTTATAAGTTTTTTTTTATCCTATGTACACTTTTTGCTTTCAGCGAAAACCATAAAGTATTTGCTCAGTCTGATGGGAAGCCTTATATAAGTACTGATTCTGTTCAGGTTATAAGAAATAAACAAATTTATTCACAAGTTATAGCGGTTTATAACCCTACACAAAACAGTTTTAGCGGAACAATTAAAGTAGAATTTCCTGATAATATAAACACACTCACCGGATTAGCAACGTTAGACGTGCAGATCGAAGCCAACTCTAAACGATTTTTCCCTGTACGTTATTACATTGGTGAAGAAGTAGAAGCCAAAGAACAGGCACTCAATTTTTATTTACTCGAAAAGTCTGTTCAAATCGACCAAGTCTCTACAAAATTAGAGCTTAATAAAGTACGAAGAGTTCAAGTGTTCCCTGTCAACCCAAGGGTTTTGATGCGCCACCCCGGAGACTCACTTCATATAGAAGCAAGAATAATCAACAACGGAAATCAAACAGAAAACCTCAAAATAGTCACAAGTTTTCCTTTGGCAGATGGTGGTCGAATACCTGTAGAAAAAAAAATAACAATCAATGCCTTTTCTGAAAAAACTATCCGATTTAGTAGAATCGTAAATAAAGATTTATTGTCTTTTGAGGTGTTCTCAGTTAATATAGCCGCACTATACGACAATAACGACTATGCTTCCAATACAATAATAACTGTCAATAATGCTTCAGGAAACCGAGTTTTTGCTTACCCGGGCCAGACAAATAATAACTGGCAACACACGCAAAACCAAGCAAGTTTACATTATCGAAATATCGGTACTACCTCCGAAACATTTAATATAAATGCTAACGGACGGTATAACATAAACAAATCTGAATTTGCTTTTGCCTTAGATGCGACAAATTGGCCTAATTCAAGCGTAAACTCACTTCTTTCAAATACTTGGGCAGAATGGAAAAACCCCACTAAATATGTACGAATAGGTACCATATATCAAAACAGTCCTGACTTTAATATCAACGGAAGAGGAATACAAACAGCATTTAATAGTGTCGATCAATCTCAATCATTCCAAATAGGTTTGGTAGACAGAAGGTTTAATTTATTAGACCCCTTGGAAACCATCTTTGAGAATGGCTTCACGGCTTTTGGAAAATTCAACAAACAAACTAACGCTTCTCACTACCATAGTAGTCAAATTATCTATGACGAATCTATCAATGGAACACAAAGCGGAATATATTCTCAATCCTATACCTATACTCCTACAGAGAGTGATTTTAGGCTTTATACCAAGGCAAGCACAGGACTTAGCCGGTTTGTAGACGATACTGACAAAGAGACAATAAAGCCTTCGGGAGCTTTAGAAGTTTCGTTGCAAGGAAATTGGTCTAAATATCAATGGCGAACAAACAATTATATAAGCAGTCCTTATTTCCCCGGGGTCAGAAGAGGTGTTTTTTCGACAGATAACAGAATAAACAGACGTTTTAAAAAATCTATGCTTTGGGGAGCAATAAGCTACTACCAATACCAACCTAAGTTTTTAAACTCATCTTGGATGTTTAGAAGTGATTTTTCTAACTCGCGAGCAGAAATAGGAATTTCTTTTTTTATATCAAGAAACATACGCTGGAATGTTGCACCACAATATAATAGAGAATTCGGAAATTATTATATAGATCAAGCAAATAACGAACATTTATTACAAAGCTGGCTACTAAGCAACACATTCAGTATTAATTCAAACAACCAAAAACATCACCTGTATATATTGGCAAACTATGGGCAATCTAAGGTTTCATACAAAGAAAACACCAATAATTTATTTCAATCAACCCTTACTTATTCGTATGACGCATTCTCTCTCAACCTTAATATACAAAAAGGAAGTTTTCTGCTAATAGAAGGCCTTATGCACGAGCTTAATTCTGAAAACTCTCAAGTGTACAGGCGCTCTATAATGGGAAATTACCAAAAAAGCTTTTTAAAAAATAAGCTGCAAGCCCACCTAAGTGTGATGTATAACAGCGACTCTTTTTCGGGCAAATCCTGGGTAAGTACGGCACGTCTAGAATATAAACTCAATAGATGGACTTCTTTTTATGCCTCAGCCAACTTGTATCAATATGATAATGCATACCATCAGCAGAATAGAAATTTTTATAACGTTGGAATCCGTCAGCTTTTTCCGGGAAACAATACAACCCAACCGCACCAAAAAACAGGAAACATAGAGGTTTTGGTGTTTTATGATATGAATTCTAATGGAGTCTTTGACCAAGGAGACCTTGTAGCCCCCGACCGAATTATAACAATCAACAACACTACATTTGTTAGTCAGAAAGATGGCAGAATTATTTACAGAAGAGTTCCTTATGGTGATTATAAAGTTGTAGTATCCGGAAAAAAATGGTATGCAGCAGACTTTACAATCAGCATAGATCAAAAAAAAGTAACACATCATGTCGCTCTTCAAGAAACCGGAGTGATTTCGGGAGAAATACAGTATGATTATGACAGAAACAAAAGCTTAGAGGTGAAAGCAATTTTTGCCGGAGTAAGTATCGAATTTAAAGACACAAACAACCTAACTTTTAGAACAAGAACCAATAAAGAAGGTAAATTTCTAATTAATCTACCCAAAGGGAAATATAATATTAAGGTTGTTCCTGAATCTTTGCAAGAAAATGTTTATACTACGGATACGATTCCACCGGTTGAATTACAGGCAAACCAAAGAAAACACTTAGAACAACCAATAATCCTAAAGATCAAACAAAGAGAAATTAAAGTTCGGCGGTTCGGAGAATAAAATAAATGAAGTCATGCAAGCCTTCTATGAAAAAAGTGGTTTAAACTTTTTTGAATGAAGCCAAAAAGCTTAAACCACTTCAAATAAAAAACTTCTACTTTTTCAAATAATAACTTTTTATTTAATCATATTATTTCAGTATGGTTTGTTTTCTATCGGGTCCTACCGAAATAATCTTTATAGGAATTTCGAGCTCACTTTCAATAAAAGTTACATATTCTTTAAGCTCTTGAGGAAGCTCGTCATAGGAAGTCATTTTAGTAAGGTCAGTATGCCATCCTTTTTTCTCGACATATACAGGCTCAAGATTTTCAGGCTCGATATTATAAGGAAAATGACTGATAATCTCTCCTTTATATTTATAAGCTGTACAAACTTTTAGGGTTTCGAATCCTGACAGCACATCACCTTTCATCATGTATAATTCGGTTACTCCGTTGACCTGTATGGCATATTTAAGAGCAACTAAATCAAGCCAACCACAACGTCGGGCACGCCCGGTTACTGATCCAAATTCGTTTCCGGCTTTTGCCATCATATCTCCGACTTGGTCAAAAAGTTCGGTAGGAAAAGGCCCGCTTCCTACACGTGTGGTATAAGCCTTAAAAATTCCAAAAACTTGTTTGATACGATTGGGCGCAATTCCAAGCCCGGTACAAGCGCCTGCTGCCGTAGTGTTAGACGAGGTTACAAAAGGATAGGTTCCGAAATCAACATCCAGAAGCGAGCCTTGTGCTCCTTCACAGAGAATTGACTTTCCGGCTTTCATGGCTTGATTGAGATATTCTTCGCTATCAATAAACGTCAGTTTTTGAAGCTCATCAACAGCCGCAAAAAACTCTTCTTCTAATTCAGGCAGGTTATATTGCAAATCTACATCATAAAAAGCAATCATTGCTTCGTGTTTGTCGGCCAGAGCTCTGTATCTGTCTTTGAAGTCATGAAGTTCTATGTCCCCTACCCTAATCCCGTTTCTACCGGTTTTATCCATATAAGTAGGTCCAATTCCTTTAAGGGTAGAACCGATTTTTGCTTTTCCTTTTGATGCCTCAGATGCTGCATCCAAAAGGCGATGCGTCGGCAAAATCAGATGAGTTTTTCTCGATACTAATAAGCGAGAATAAATATCAATATCAAATTTTTCTAATCCTTCGATTTCTTTAATAAAAACAACCGGGTCCATCACTACTCCGTTACCAATGATGTTGATGGATTTTTGGTGAAAAATTCCCGACGGAATCGTTCTTAAAACGTGTTTGATTCCGTCAAACTCGAGGGTATGCCCTGCGTTAGGCCCTCCCTGAAAACGAGCAATAATATCATATTTTGAAGTAAGGACATCAACTATTTTTCCTTTTCCTTCGTCGCCCCACTGCAATCCGAGTAGTAAATCTACTGTCATTATGTTGTCTGAATTTAGTTTGTTATTTAGTAGTTTCTTCTTTTTTAGTTCCGTAGAAATAAAGCGAATGACTATGCACGTCTACCCCAAAAATTTCTTCGATGGTCTTTTTGATGGTTTGAATGCGTGGGTCACAAAATTCGATTACTTCGCCTGTATTAGTGATAATAATATGATCGTGCTGTTTGTCAAAATAGGATTTTTCATAATGGGCTTGAGTTTGCCCAAACTGATGTTTTCTGACCAATCCGCACTCCAAAAGCAGCTCAATAGTGTTATAGAGTGTAGCACGACTTACGCGATAATTTTTATTTTTCATTTTGATATAAAGCGATTCTATATCAAAATGATCATAGCTGTCATAGATTTCCTGTAAAATAGCATAGCGCTCAGGCGTCTTTCTATGTTTCTTGTTTTCAAGGTATTCCGTAAAAACAGTTTTTACAATTTCTTGATGCTTTTCGTTAATTGTGCCTATCTGTGTCATATCTTGCAAAGGTATCTTTTTTTAGTTAAACTAACAACATAAGAACTTCTTGTTAAAAAACACTAAACCTGTTCTTTCTCAAAAATAAGTTCCAATCCATTATCGATCAAGTGAGCGATTTGAGGGCGTTTTTGTTTTACATTCTCCAGATGGTTCTGTACTTTGGTTACAAAATCTAAGTTATTTTGCTTGTATGCCAACTCAGTAATCTCTATCGACAATAACCAATCATTCGGGTGATTGGCCGAAACTGCACCGAAGGCTTCTTTCAGAGTTATCTGGGCAGTCTTGCCTTCTCGTATGTTTCTGACGGCCCGATAAAGACTCTCTAATTCTTCTCGCTCAGGCGTCATTTTTGATTTAATGGTCTTACTTGACGGAACGTGGGTAATCATATCAAAACTTTTCGGATCGGCAGGCCCCGAAAATCCAGATACAATCTCTTTTCCGACAGCCATATCATAAATACCCCATTCAGGTCTAAAAAGCACTTCATTATCATGAGTTACCGTACAATTCCTAAAACTTATTAAGATAATTTTGCCTTGCAGATTTCGTGATCCGGTGATGATTTCTCCTTTGACAGTAATACCTCCTTCAAACTCTAAGGTTACAGTCTTACCTTCATAAATATCATAGGCCATTAAATCTTTTGGCGACATATCTTCGATAGCCAAATTGATTCCTTTAAGTGTTCCTATAGGGCTACCAAAACCTTCTGAATGATATTCTACAGAATGTCCTACCAATTCTTTTTCTCTATACGCCAAGGCCGTTTGCCCAGTAGTTTGAATATAAATCGGGTTTCCTTTGTGCTTTATAGCATTGGTAAACACGCCCGAAATTTGTAATCCTGTGCTGAGCTCAATAGTGCCCAAGGCATTAGAATTGATGAGTTTCTTTACCGCACTATAACCTCCGGTACGCACGGCCATCTTGTTGGCAAAATCTTCTAAAATTCTACTCAAATGAGCAAAATCTGGAGTTACATAAAGTTGAGGTTGGGGTTTGGTAATATCAAAGTTTTGCTGTGCGGCTTCAATGGTATAAAGGAATTTCTTTACGTTATCTGTCATACACCAAGCGCTTTCTCCTATCGAAGACAATAATCCTGCTCCATAAATCTTTGGGTTTTCGAGGGTCCCGATAAGGCCATATTCTACTGTCCACCAATGTAGGTTTCTAATTTGTGCCATTTCAGAGAGCTCTCCCATATTATTTTGAAGCTCTTCTACTACTTTTTCGGCTTTATCAATTTCGTCTTGAGGGGTGTCTTCTGCTTCTTTAAGAATCGAAAGTAAACGAATAGCCTCATACATTTGGTAATCTTTGGCAGACGAAATAGCCTTACAACCAATTTCGCCAAAGCGTCTTAAATATTCAGCATATTCAGGGTTGGCAATAATTGGAGCATGGCCTGCACCTTCGTGAATGATATCGGGTGCCGGAGTATATTCGATATGCTCTAACTGTCGAATATCCGAGGCAATAACCAATACGTTATAGGCCTGAAATTCCATAAAAGCATTTGGCGGAATAAAGCCATCAACGGCTACAGCTGCCCAACCAATTTCTTTCAATATGCGGTTCATCCCATACATATCAGGGATAGATTCGATAGAAATTCCGGTTTTTCGAAGTCCTTCCAAATAAGAGTTATGAGCTACCCGGCTTAAATAATCTACATTCTTCCGCATTACATACCTCCACACCGCTTGGTTTATCGGGGTATAATCTTCATAATCCTGCGGTTTAATAAACTGCTTGAGATGCTCGGGTAATCTGTCTATCAAATGATTGCTTTCGTATCCTGTTTTCATAACTTTTGTAAAAAGATAATTGGGTTAAAGGTACAAAAAATAAATCTATTTCAAGATTTCAGGCGCTATAGTTCAAAAAGTCCGCTTAGCATTTTGTTTGAAGTTGATTTCGATAGCTCCTTGCCCATAGCGTTGAAAACTGGCTTCTTGAAACCATACATTTTCATACCTTTTAAGGATATATTCAATTTCTGTACGAAGTCGCCCGTCTCCTACACCGTGAATCAAAACAATTTTCGGAATTCTTTTTTCGATGGCAAAGCTAATATGCCTTTGTGCAGTTTCTATTTGAAGCTCCAACATATCAAAAGCCTGCATTCCTTTTGTGGTTTTAACAAGTTTCTCAATATGTAAATCAAAGACCACTTCTTTTGAGTCTTCTTTCTTTTTTTTGACAAAGTTATGTTTTTTGGGCTCTTGTTTTTCTTGAAGAGCTTTGCTGATGTTATGCATAGCTGATTTTCTAAGCTCATCGCCTACTTTGATAACCTCTGATTTTTCAAACTGCAAATCAAACCCGTCGGGAGTGGTTATATAAACTGTATTGGCTTTTATATCAGTCACTATCCCTTCAATATCTTCATCTACAGCAGCTACTTTATCTCCTTTATTTATCATTATTTTCTTTATTTTCTCGATCGGAATCCGAAAAAGAATTATAGGTTACTTTTTTGTTTAGCATTAACAACCCAAGCATAAAAACAACTATACAAGTAGTAGAAACCCATACATTAGGTTCCGTTTTTGATTGTTCAAAAAAAGCATAACCGCCTGCCAGAATAATTATTATAAGTAGTGTGATTTTCTTCAAAATAGTTTTTAATTTCAAATGTAGAAAAGTTTGTTGGAAAAATTCTGAAATTTCGACCCAAATATCATAATTATTTATTAAAATTGCATAATAGTTTTTCGACTAAATACACTATTTTTTTCGCATGGAAGAATATATGTTACCTTGTATGAACAAGAAAGTTTTTGGTATAGACTGTATGGGTTGTGGTATTCAACGCTCTATCGCTCTACTTATAGAGGGTAAATTTACTGATGCATTTTATATGTATCCTGCGATTTATCCGCTACTATTATTTTTTGTTTTCATCGGGCTTAATTTTATCGACAAATCGCGTTCTTACCACAAAGTCATTATTATGCTGGGTATTCTGACAGCAGTAACAATGATGGTTTCTTATTTTTATAAAGTATTTAATTATTAACCAAAATAAACCAACAAAAAAGTTATGGAAAAACAAAAACTACCCAACAGTACCACTGTCTTAGTATTAGGAATTGTGTCAATACTAACTTCGTGTTGCTGTACAGTTATCATAGGAGGAATCCCAGCCATTATTGGTTTGGTTTTAGCCAAAAAAAGCAATACCCTTTATAACGCCAACCCTGAACTTTATGACGGATACAACAACCTAAAAACAGGTAGAATACTGAATATTATCGGTTTAGCATTGGGGGTAATTACTCTTCTTTGGACAGTTTACAGCATACAATCTGCAGGAGGTTGGGAAGCTTATAGAGAAAGTATTATGGGAGCTTTTGAAGAAGGAATGAGACAATCTCAATAAAACCTTAAATTGTTAAGGCTGTCTATAGGGCAGCCTTTTTTTATACTTTATGAGTATCGAAGAGTACTACACTTATTGCCTATCCAAGAAAGGAGTTACTGAAGACTTTCCGTTTGACCAAGACACCTTAGTTTTTAAGGTGGGCGGAAAAATGTTTGCGCTGACTTCTTTAAAAAAATGGGAAGAAGGCGATCATTCCGTAAACCTAAAGTGCGAACCAGATTATGCTCTGGAGCTTCGCTCGATTTATCAAGCTGTTTTGCCGGGTTATCATATGAATAAAAAACATTGGAACACGATTCACTTTAATCAAGACCTGCCTGATAAAATGGTTTATGAGCTGATTAATCACTCCTATGATTTGGTCTTTAAAAGTCTTCCGAAAAAACTACAACTATCGGTTATAGATAATTAAAACTTTACCTCAAATCTAAAGGGTCAGGAACCCGCTCGATTTGCTCTTGATCTTGTCTGTTGTCTGTTTGGCGTTGTCTCCCTCTTCGCTCGATAAATTGTTGATACTCTCTGTTGAAGTCAGAATCCATATCCAATTCATAATTACTCTGGCGTTGTTCTTCAGATTTTCTACGTCTTCGTTCGTTTATAAAAATTTTATCTAATAATTCTTTAAACGAATCAAAATCGGCTTCCCACGTAATACCCACTCCTTGCGTATAACCAATACCTTCTCCGAAGTAGTTGATGTCATTCTCACGGTTAAATACTCGGGCATTAAGTGTTCGCTCTTCGTTTAATCGCATCAATATTTCTACATTTCCTACTACTACCGATTGTTGTGTACCCCCCACGGGAACTCCTAACTTTCCGTTGATAGTGATATCTTCGTTAATTTCGGTCGAAAGATTGATTCCCAATCGATCAGAATCATCAAAATCTCTGTTGGGATCTCTCACCCCTACCGTATAATCTACCCCTATATCAAAAACAGAGTTTTCGCTCAAGAGTAAGTTATTAAACAAGTTGCTTCCGGTCTCTGCCAAACTTCCGGTGAGAGCTCCTGACCCCATCCCTTGCCCTCCTAAGAAGTTACGAGAGAGCAACAAAGCAAATGCCTGAGTGCGTCGGGCATCGGCATCGGCGAGTTTATATTGTATTTCTGATTGCAGTACCGAACTCACACTGGGAAAAGTAATATCAAAATCAGGCTCTTGCAAAGCTTCTAAAGTTCCTCGAACATCAATAACCAAGTTCACAGGAATTTTTCTGTTAAACGACGGGTTGTCTAATAGCGCTGCCGGATTGGCCTCAGTAGCATATACCCCTTGGATGTTCATATTGGCAAGGGTTGGGTTACCACTCCAAGTGATGGTTCCGCCTCTTCTTACATCAAATCGCTTGCTGATAAGTCCGCCATATCTAAAGTCATAGTGTCCTTCTTCGACTGTAAATATTCCGTTCATCGTAAACCTACCCAACGTATTGATGTCAAGTTCCAAAGTTCCGTTTCCTCTTCCTCCTCTAATGGCGTGCCCGGTATCTCGGTCAATTATAATATCAATTTCTGCATCGGGAGTCACATTCAAGTTCAACTTCAACTCCAATCCGGTAGTGACAAACCTTGACTCTTCGGCTTCTTCTGTGTTATATTTTTGGTCAGGACTCAAAAAGTTAATGTGCGAAACTTCACCTACCGATCTCGAATCACCCACCGGAATTTTAATCGAAGTGCCTTTTTCTGAACTAACATTCGCAGCAACCAATAATCCGTTAGTAGGCCCGGTTATGGTTGCATTACCTCTGATAAAAGCCGTACCATAATATAGGGCATCCTCAGCATCCTGGGTGTCTAAGACTAATAATCTGTTTGAGCTTAAGTTCAAATCTAACGAAAAATCATTAAACAGCTTGTGACCAATAGTCCCGTTAAGACTTCCTGTGGTTCCATATTTGACATCGGTCAGGTTAACTTGCCTTAAAAATATATTATCTTCGGTCAGGTCAATTATTGTGTTATTATCAAAGTCAAAATCTGTGTTCAAATAAGCTATTTTCATACCTCCTCTATCCAAAAACACCCGTCCATTAATATCTGGTTTTTTTAAATTCCCCACGACCGTTGTTCGCCCAGTAGCCAACCCTCTGATATTGGTAATCACATCGCCACCAAATTCGTTAAATGCACTTATATCTAACTTATTGAGTCGAATATCCAGGTTAGTAAAGGTATTCTTATCTACATGTTCCAAATCACCTTCTGCCGAAAAGACAATATCATCGTCTTGATAGATATAGGCATTTAGTCCAAACATTTGGAGCTTTTCATCACCATGAATATCGATGGTAAAATCGCCCATCTGTGTATCATTGATGGCAAATTTAATCACCTCAAGCGAAGAGGTCGGGCTAAAGATATTTTCGTCTTGTTTGTAGCGAATGTTACCGTTGAGCAATCCTTCGAGATGGAGTTTCTCTATGTCAGGAGTGAGTTTAGACAGCTCAACATCTCTGAAGTTTAGTTCCAAATCAATATAATCTTTCCCTCTTACTACCCCCCCAAACTGCACAAATTGATTGTTATGAGAAAGCCTGAAATTATCTACCGAAAAGTCGCTCATTGTCTTATTAAAAACAACCCTGCTATCATGGTTATCATCCTCATTCAAAAACCATAAATAATCTTTAAAAAACAACTCCGATTTCTGAAACCCTATTACTGAGTTTCGGTCTTGATTGATCGTATAATACAGGTTCAGGTTATAATAATCTTGAGCTCTATCACCTCCTTTAAATTCGGTTCTGAAATACAGCGTATCATTGTTCTTTACGTTAATCATGCCAAAATCGGATATCGTATAGAGCTTGGTCTTGATGCTATCTGTCTCGACATAAGCATTAAACAAAGGGTTTCTGTTATCAACCTGCAAATCAATCTTGTGAATGGTATTCTCTCCTATCTCTAAGGTTGGCGTAGAAAAATTAAGCATAAAAACCTCATCATCCGGATTGATGTTTCCACGAATAAAAGTATTGTTACCAAAAGAAATCTCAGGAAAAAAAACTTCAACAATTTTATTATAAATCGAGAAGTTAAATCGCAGGAATTGCTTTTCTTGAATCACATACGGAGAGTAGTTAGTATATAAACTCCCGAGTGCATTTTCAAAAATCTTTGGCAGTTCATCATAACTGAACCTTCCAACCAAACTCCCTTCGATAATATCGGGTGAGTTGATGCTCATCGTTCTGATTCGTTGCTCATCAAATTCCGAAACTACCTGAAAGTCTTCAAAATAATATATATCGTTTTGGTTTTGATAAGAAGCTTGCGAAAAGTTAAGCTTGCCACTCATATTATCAAAAGTGTTTCCTTCTCCGTTAAAAACTATATTCCCTTTAAGAATCGAAACAGAGTCTCTGTCTACAAAATTGAGCTTATTCAAATCGACATAATCTACTTGGGCTTCAAAATCATAGCGTCTAATCTTCGAAGTCAAATCTAACAACCCATCAAAAGAAAGTTTGGCATTATCATCATCCAAATGAACTTCTCCCTGAAAATAAGGCTGTTTAAGCTCACCGTTCACAAGTATTTTTCTATAATTGTACCCGTTAAAGTGCAGTGAAGAAATACTTCCGTTTATGGTAGTATTTACCGTATTTTGAGTAAATCCTTTTCCGTTTGTAAACAAATTGGCTGTAATCTTTCCGATTGATTTAATTTCTAAGAAACGCCCCAAATCAAGGTTTTGAGTAGTTACTCTACCCTTATAACCAATATTGTTCGGATCGGTAATATTAAACATTTGCATATCGGTAGTAAGGTTCCCTAATTGGGTTACGATATTTGATTTAAGATTAATGTCATCTTGCGTAAGTCGCATATCTCCGGTCAGAGCAACTCTCCCTAAATTATCTAACTGATTCGGAAGACTATTCCCTAACACTCTCGGCAATAGGATTCTAAGTGCTTTGTTAGACGTGTTTATCTCGGTTATATGCCCCGAAATTACAAAACCACGCTCCTGAACGGCAGTTATATTTTCGAAAGCCAAATCGCCGTTTAAGGTCATCTCCTGATCAGACAAAAATAAATCTGTGGTCAAAAAATCATTCAAAGTCCCTCGTGTTTTGGCTCTGAAGTCATAAACCTTGCCTAAGGCAATTTCCGGATAAAAATAACTAATATCGCTACTGGCTACTTTACTGCCCGGCTGAAAATCAACATTCAAAACAACTTTATCAGTAAAATCAGCCAAGTCGCCCGGATTGTATGTTAAAATAACCTCACCCAAAAGTTGTGTTTGCTCTTTGGTGGTAAATTCTAACTCTTTTAAATAAATCTGGCTGTTCGAATACCCAGCTTTTCCTTTGATGTTTTCGACAAAAACTCCCGTGTGATAATGAAATGAAAGAAGGTTAGAGTCGGCTGTGATGATGTCTTTCACAATCGAAAAATCATCAAAATCAACATTCATTTGCGTGAAATCTACACTCACCGGGGTTTGCAGGTTTTGATTTTCAACTTTAAATCGTCCGTTAGTTATTTGTAAGTTATCAGCCGTAAGAATAAAAGGGTCACCCGAAGGCGGGTTGTCATTTTCGAGTTTTTCGACAAATATATTGATGTTTGAGTTCTCTTCGCCTCGATAAGTTGTCAGATAAAACGTAAGTTCTTCTGCTTTGAGATTACCGAAAATCAAATCACCATCCACCCAGCGCTTGACATTCAGTATTTTGGTCTGAATTATTTTGGAATAAATAAGTGTGTCTTGATGATGGTCTTTAATAAGTATGCCTCTTAATTTCACACCTCCAAAAACCGAAATAGCTACTCTATTTACGTTGATATCAGCTCCGGTAGACTTTCGGAGTTCTTTGGTTACTATTTTCCCTACAAAAGTCTGTACCGGAGGAAGTATGAGCAGTATTCCCGAAAGTAATAGCAATAGGAGAATTCCTATAAAAATACGAACAACTATTTTTCTGAATTTTTTGATACTGCTAAAATGTTTACTTTTGTAGTGCAAATATAATTAAATAGCTACAGATGCACAGATTTTTATTTGACTCTCGTTTTGAATGATTTGTGCTAATCTGTGTTTCAATTCAAACTCCGTTCCGATTTATGGATAACCGACCCATTTTTTTATTAGCTATCGAAAGTTCGTGTGACGATACAGCTGCTGCAGTGCTATCTAACGACAAAATCTTGTCTAATATTGTAGCCAGCCAAAGTGTGCATGAGCAATATGGAGGCGTTGTACCAGAATTGGCTTCAAGAGCCCACGAAAAGAATATTGTTCCTGTTGTTCATCAGGCTTTGCAAGCAGCAGAAATCACTAAAGAACAGCTTTCAGCCATTGCTTTTACCCAAGGTCCGGGACTTATGGGTTCGCTTTTGGTGGGAGGAAGTTTTGCCAAATCGTTGAGTTTGGCTCTAGATATTCCACTTATCGGAGTGAATCACATGCAGGGACATATTTTAGCCCATTTTATTGACGAAGAAGGATTCGACAAACCCGAATTTCCGTTTTTGGCGATAACTATTAGTGGAGGGCACACACAAATCATCAAAGTAACTGATTATTTCGATATGGAAGTTATCGGAGAAACAACCGATGATGCGGTCGGAGAAGCTTTTGATAAAAGTGCAAAAATTCTCGGACTTCCCTATCCCGGAGGAC
>CAYPCZ010000026.1:0-30523 GCA_964409345.1 uncultured Flavobacterium sp.
AGGCTGGAGCTCTACCAACTGAGCTACTTCCGCTTTTGTGAGTGCAAATATACTACGAATTTCAGATATAATCCAAATATTTTCTCAAAAAATATTTTTACATTTTACTATTTCGATAAAAATCAACTATTTATCAACCAACACAATAAAAAATATCAGTCGATACCTTGCTGATATAAAACAAAAATTTACGATATTTGTAGGGTTATGAATAACCATTGGACAGACTTATTGTCTTATCTTAAGTATTTAATCAAAAGAAACCCTGAGTGAATCAAGTGTCAGCTTGAATTTTCACCAGATGTTTAATTATAAAAATTAAAGCTATGCCTTTTTATCATAAATTAGGGAAAATCCCACACAAACGACACATACAATTTCGCAAAGAAGACGGAGGCCTTTATTATGAGCAGCTTTTCGGAACCATTGGTTTTGACGGAATGTCGTCGAATATTTATCATGAGCACAGACCCACGCAGGTAAAAGAAATCAGAAATCAATATAGCGTAGCGCCAAAGATTGCTAATACAAACAATATCCAGTCATACAGGTTAAGAGGTTTTCAAGTAACTCCTGAAGACGATTTTCTGGAAAGTAGAAAAATTGTACTTACTAACAGTGATTGCCATATTGCCTTGGCTGCTCCTAGACATTCTACAAAAGATTATTTTTATAAGAACACAGATTCTGATGAAGTAATTTTTATCCATAAAGGAACCGGGAAGCTTAGAACTTTTCTAGGAAATATTGATTTCAAATACGGAGATTATTTGGTTATTCCAAGGGGAATTATTTATAAGATTGACTTTGACACCCAAGATAATCGTCTGTTTATCGTAGAATCAAAAAGACCGATTTATACGCCAAAGCGTTATAGAAATTGGTTCGGACAGCTCTTGGAACATTCTCCTTTTTGCGAAAGAGATATCCGTCAGCCACAGGAATTAGAAACCTATGACCAAAAAGGAGAGTTCATAATTAAAGTCAAAAAGCAAGAAGATATTTTTGATATGGTTTATGCTACCCATCCGTTTGATGTAGTAGGCTATGATGGTTTTAATTATCCGTATGCTTTGTCTATTCACGATTTTGAGCCCATCACGGGTAGAATTCACCAGCCGCCTCCGGTGCATCAAACTTTTGAAACAGATGCCTTTGTGATTTGTTCGTTTGTTCCGAGGCTCTATGATTATCATCCACTTTCGATTCCTGCTCCTTATAACCACAGCAATATAGATTCAGACGAGGTGCTATATTATGTAGATGGAGATTTTATGAGCAGAAACGATATCGAGGCAGGACATATTTCGTTGCATCCGGCCGGAATTCCTCATGGGCCACACCCGGGTGCTTATGAAAGAAGTATCGGCAAAACTCAAACCGAAGAGCTGGCGGTAATGGTAGATACGTTTAAACCGCTTATGGTTACCGAGGAGGCTATGAAAATAGCCGATGACACCTATTTTCAGTCTTGGTTAGAGTAACAACACAATTCGGGAATACCGAAGAAAAATATTTACGAAAAATAAAGTTATAAATTAAATTAAAGTATAATAAAATGTCAGAAGAATTAAAATCAGTAGAATTCGGATTAGAGAAAATTTTTGAAGGAGCACAAGATTTTCTTCCTCTTTTAGGAACCGATTATGTAGAGTTTATCGTGGGTAACGCCAAACAAGCAGCTCATTACTACAAAACTGCTTTTGGCTTTCAATCATTGGCCTATGCAGGACTTGAGACCGGACTTAGAGACAGAGCGTCGTATGTTTTGGTTCAAGACAAAATCAGATTGGTTTTTACCACACCGCTTACGGCAGAATCACCGCTTAACGATCATATCGTAAAACACGGAGACGGAGTAAAGGTAGTCGCGCTTTGGGTAGAAGATGCTAGAAAAGCATTCGAAGAAACAACCAAAAGAGGAGCAAAAGTATACCAAGAGCCAAAAGTAGAAAAAGACGAACACGGAGAAGTAGTTACAGCCGGAATTTATACCTATGGTGAGACTGTGCATATGTTTGTAGAACGCAAAAACTACAACGGAATATTTTTACCGGGTTATCAAAAGTGGGAAACTGAATACAACCCTACTTCAACCGGATTGAAGTACATCGATCATATGGTAGGAAACGTGGGATGGAACGAAATGAATACTTGGGTGAAGTTCTACGAAGAAGTAATGGGCTTTGTAAATTTCCTTTCGTTTGACGACAAACAAATTCATACCGAATATTCGGCATTGATGAGTAAAGTGATGTCTAACGGAAACGGAAGAATTAAATTCCCTATCAACGAGCCGGCAGAAGGAAAGAAAAAATCTCAGATTGAAGAGTATTTAGATTTTTATAATGGACCTGGAGTTCAGCATATAGCTGTGGCTACCGACGATATTATCAAAACAGTTGCTGACTTAAAATCTCGTGGGGTAGAATTCTTATCAACACCTCCGCAAGCTTATTATGACAGCATTCCGGAGCGATTGAAAGATCATATGCATAGATTTAAAGAAGACATTAGAGAACTTCAGAAATTAGGTATTATGATTGATGCAGACGAGGAAGGATATTTGCTGCAGATTTTTACAAAACCAGTAGAAGACCGACCAACTTTGTTTTATGAAATCATCCAAAGAATGGGAGCAAAAGGTTTTGGAGCAGGAAACTTTAAGGCTCTTTTTGAATCTATCGAAAGAGAACAAGCAAAGAGAGGAACCCTCTAATTGACTTTTTTAACAGTTTTTAATTAAAACGACTGTTTTTGAGTTTCTAACATCAAATTTATGTTAAGCAACAGGATTTGATAAAAATATTTCAAAAACAGTCGTATATTTGCCCTGAAATTTGGTTGTAACAAGATTACATATTAAGTTTTGGTTGGTTAAATAAAAAAAGCTCCGTTACTTGGGAAGTGATGGAGTTTTTTTATTTTTTACTTTAAATGAGTAGCTTTTATATTCATATTCCGTTTTGCAAGCAAGCTTGTCATTATTGTGACTTTCATTTTTCGACCTCGATGAAAAAAAGTGAAGAAATGGTTCTGGCATTGGCCAAAGAAATTGCTATGCGCAAAAGTGAAGTCGAAGACACCATAGAAACTATTTATTTTGGAGGCGGAACACCATCAGTATTGTCTAATGAGGATTTAAACTTCTTGATTGATGAAGTGTATCGAAATCATCAGGTTATCGAAAATCCTGAAATTACGCTCGAGGCAAATCCTGACGATTTAACTCCGGAAAGAATCCGAGAATTAGCACAAACCAAAATTAACCGATTGAGCATCGGTATTCAGTCGTTTTTTGAAGAAGATTTACAGTTGATGAACAGAGCTCACAACGCTATTCAAGCCAGAGAATCTTTAGAAAAAGCCCGCAAATATTTTGATAACATCTCTATCGATTTGATTTACGGAATACCCGATATGTCTGATCAAAGATGGTTGCAGAACATAGAAACAGCTCTGAGTTTCGGCATACCTCACATCTCTAGTTATGCCCTTACGGTCGAGCCAAAAACAGCACTTCGGAAACTTATCGACAAAGGAGAAATTGGTCAACCCAAAGACGAAGTAGCCGAAAAGCATTTTTTTATTTTGGTAGAAAAACTCAAAGAAAAAGGATTTGTCCATTACGAATTATCGAACTTTAGTAAAGAAGGTTTTTTCTCAAAAAACAACACAAGCTATTGGTTGGGCAAAAAATATATTGGTATTGGCCCTTCGGCACATAGTTATAACGGCACACACAGAAGTTGGAATGTCCCGAACAACTCTATCTATATCAAAACCATTCAAAGCGAAAATCTGCCTAGCGAATCAGAAGAACTCATGCTTCCTGATCGATATAACGAGTATATCATGACTAGCCTCCGTACTATTTGGGGCGTTTCATTAGATAAAATAAAAACAGATTTCGGAGAAGAGTATTACGATTATTTGCTCACAACTTCACAAAAACTTCTTTCAAACGGCCTTTTGGAAAACAACGGACAAATCATAACCGTTAGCCCAAAAGGAAAGTTCTTGAGTGACGGGATTGCCAGCGAATTATTTAAGGTTTAATTCGGTTTTTAAGCAAACATCCGCTCTAACTCATCGGCTATTTTTCGGTCATTAGAGAGTCTGGGGATTTTGTTTTGTCCTCCTAATTTCCCGACTGACTTCATATAATTTTGAAATCCTTGAGGCGGAACGGTTGAAATCACCAACCTTCTCAAAATATTTCCTGAAATCAAATCGTTATAATAACTGTTTTGCTTTCGCAATGCATTATCTATTTTTTGAGCGAACGCTTCTAAATCTTCGGGTTCTTTTTCGAATTCTATAAACCATTGGTGATACGGCAATCCGCTAATCGGGGTGATTTGGGGTGCCACCGTAAACTCATTAACAGCTACATCGGTTCCTTTCATGGCTTTTTGCAAAGCGCGCTCTACTTCTTTGCCGATTACGTGTTCACCGAAAGCCGAAATATAGTGTTTGATTCTTCCCGAAACAATAATTCGATACGGCTTGTCTGAAACAAATTCAACGGTATCTCCGAGGTTATATGCCCATAAGCCTGCATTGGTCGAAATAATCATTACATAATTGACTCCCAACTCTACCTCTCCGATGGTGTGTCGCTTGGGGTTTGTGCTAAAAAACTCATCGGCTTTTATGAATTCGTAAAAAATACCTGAGTTAAGCAAAAGCAACATTCCTTTCTCAGTTTGGGAATCTTGATAAGCAAAAAAGCCTTCCGAAGCCGGATAAAGCTCAATGCTGTCTATTTTCTTACCTATAAGACTTTCGAATTTTGCTCTATAGGGCTCATAATTTACCCCTCCGTAAATAAAAAGACTAAAGTGCTCAAAAACCTCACTTATTTTTTTATCTGTTTGCTCATGTATTTTTTCGAAATACATCTGTACCCATGGCGGAATTCCAGAGATTAAGGTCATTTTCTCCGAAAGGGTTTCTTCGATAATTGCATCTACTTTGGCTTCCCAATCTTCTATACAATTGGTTTGCAAAGAAGGCAGTCTGTTTTTCTGTAAATACCCTGGCACATAGTGAGCAGCAATCCCCGAGAGTCTTCCGAAGTGAATTCCGTTTTTTTCTTCCAGTTTCGGACTTCCTTGCAAGAAAATCATTTTACCGTCAATAAAATCGGTTTTTCCGGTTTGGTAAATATAATGCAAAATGGCGTCACGCGTAGAGTCAATATGTGTAGGCATAGATTCTTTGGTGAGCGGAATATATTTTGCCCCCGATGTAGTCCCCGAAGTTTTGGCAAAGTATAACGGTTTCCCTTTCCATAGCACATCTTTCTCTCCTGAAACTACTCTTTCGATATAGGGTTTTAAATCTTCGTAATCTCTTACAGAAACTTGTCGAGCAAAGTCTTCATACGAATGAATATCAGTAAAATTATGATCTTTCCCGAAAGCCGTATGGCGTGCCTTTTCTATAAGTTCGGAAAAAACCTTTTGCTGGGCCTGTACGGGGTTTTCAGACCATTTTTTGGTTTGGCTAACAATTCTCTTAGCTACTATTTTTGATAAAAAACTCTTTACAGACATTATTCGAAATCAATAAAATTGGTGGGGTCAACAGGGTATCCGTTTTTCCATAGTTCAAAATGCAGGTGTACTCCTGTTGATTGTGTACCGCTATTGCCGGCTGTGCCGATTACTTCGCCCGAACGTACGATATCTCCTTGCGATTTGGTAAGGCTTTGGCAGTGTTTATACACTGACATAATTCCTTCGGGGTGATTAATAATTATTGTATTGCCATTAGTAGGAGTCCATTCTGCGAAAATAACGGTTCCGTTAGCAATCGATTTTATAGGAGTGCCGTTAGCAAGAGCCACATCTACGGCATAATGCTTTTCTTTAATATTAAATCCGTTAGTAATATGGCCCTTTACCGGAGAAAACAACACTAAATCTACTTTTTGTTCTGCTCTTTCGAACACGTTGTACTTGTCTTCTTCGGCTACTTCTTTTCGCAAAAGCGAATCAGCATCGGAGGGAATAAAATCAGCATCGGTTATGCGCAGTATTTCTGTGGCTATAAGCGAATCTTTGTCAACTTCTTCGGGTCTTACTTGACCTAATAGTACTTTTTTGATGGACTCTATATATGCCTGATTGTATTGCAGCACGTTTTGAAGCGAATCGGATTTGACAGTCAGCTCCATCACCTGCGTGTTGAGCTTGGGCGAAGAATATCCGGGAATATACTCCCGAAGCGGAGTAAAAGCAATTACATAAGTAGTCAAAGTAAGCATAATGATAGAAACGACCGTAATCAAAACAAAAACATTCATCAGATTCAGTCGCAACGAAAAACGCTCTTCAAAAGTATCTTCGTTAAGCAAAACCAATCTGTTTTTGTTAAACAGTTTTTTTCTCAACGATTTTTTCTTTTTTGATTTTACCATTTAGTAATCCATAAATTTATCCGAACAAATATAAGGAAAAGACTTTATAGGAAATTAATCTAAAAGTATAAATTTAGAACTAACAACCACCTGAGACTTATTTTAAACTACGCAAGATTTATTCCTGTTAATATTTGATACTAAAGAAATTTTTATTCGTACCTTTGCTATTATTTTATATTTCATAAAGTTATGAACGCATTATCAATATTTTTAGCACCCCCAAGCCCTTGGCAGATTATTGTAATCGTTTTGGTTATTTTACTTTTGTTCGGGGGTAAAAAAATCCCTGAACTCATGAGAGGCTTAGGAAGCGGTATCAAAGAGTTTAAAGATGCCTCAAAAGCAGACGAAGAGCCTAAAAACACCAAGAAAGACGAAAAACAAGAATAGTTTAAAGACTGTTGTCTTGTTCTGAAAAAGCAATTTGATTTATTGTATAAATAAATCAAATTGCTTTTTTTGTATTAATTAAGAATTAACGTACCTTCGCTTAGAATTATTCTAAATTAAAAATAATGCTTTTAAGCCAGCTTCAAAAAGAACAAAAAGCGGTGATCAAGAATATTGATGTTCAAACCATTCCTCTTAAACTTATAGAATTCGGTTGTTTACCAGAAAGCCCAGTAGAACTTATACAGATTGCTCCTTTAGGTTGTCCGTTGTATTTTTTAATTAATGGTAGTCGTGTAGCAATTCGCAAAGAATTGGCCAAAAAAATCGAAGTAGAAATATTGTAATTTATGAGTGTCTCTATAAATATCGCCTTAGTAGGAAATCCTAACACAGGAAAAACCTCTATTTTTAACTTACTCACTGGCTTACATCAAAAAGTAGGAAACTATCCGGGCATCACCGTTGATAAAAAACAAGGAAGCTTTTACTTAAGCAATCATCAAAAGGTAAATGTAATTGATTTGCCCGGAACCTATAGCCTAAATCCCAGCTCAATTGACGAGAGTGTCTCTACAAAACATCTGTTAGACAATCAAAACAAAGATTTTCCTGACTTGGTTATTGTCGTAGCAGAGGTAGAGAACCTAAAGCGAAATCTTCTTCTGTTTACACAAGTAAAAGATTTAGGGCTTCCTGTTTTTTTGGCTATTAACATGGAAGACCAAATGCAGAAAAGAGGGATTTCAATTGATATTCCCGCCCTCGAGCGAAAGTTAGATACCCAAATAATACTGGTCAGCACCCGAAAAAATACGGGAATAAAAGAGCTCAAAAAAGCCATCGAAAACTTCGATTATCAACCGGTAAAAGCCCTTTTTACGCCAGACCAACAAGCCTATAAGCAATGGCTTAATCAGAATTATAAAATAGAGTTTCAAGACCACACAGAGGTTGAACAACGCGCTAAAATAAAAAAAGAGCAACATCACGAAACCATAAAACGATACCAATTTATTGGTAATATCCTCAAAGGGAGTTATACGATAGACAAATCAAAAGCTACCGACTTTGATTCTAAATTAGATAAAATTCTAACCCATAAGTTTTTCGGTTACCTCATTTTTATAGTCCTATTGCTCTTAATGTTTCAGGCTATTTTCACTTGGTCGGCTCCGTTTATGGATTTTATAGACGAAAGCTTTGCCAGTCTATCACAATATGTGGCAGGAGTTATTCCTGAAGGAAAGCTCAATGAGCTAATCAGTCAAGGAGTTATTCCTGGTATCGGAGGTATAGTGATTTTCGTGCCCCAAATAGCCATTTTATTCCTTTTTATAGCTGTTCTCGAAGAAACCGGTTATATGTCTCGAGTAGTGTTTTTGATGGATAAGATTATGCGAAAGTTCGGGTTAAGCGGAAAAAGTGTAGTTCCTTTAATTTCAGGAAATGCTTGCGCTATTCCGGCTATTATGGCCACTCGAAATATCGAAGACTGGAAAGAACGGCTCATTACGATACTAATTACTCCCTTTACCGTATGCTCGGCCAGACTACCTGTTTATACTATCCTTATTGCCCTGATTATTCCCGAAGAAACTCTTTTCGGATTCATAAATGCTCAGGCCTTGGCGCTTTTGGGTATGTATCTTTTGGGTATTGTTTTGGCACTAGTGGCGTCGGTAGTTTTGAGTAAAATCATCAAAATAAAAAGCAAGTCTTATTTTGTCATCGAAATGCCTTCTTACAAAACACCTGTTTTTAGAAACGTATTTTATATCGTAGTAGAAAAAACCAAAGCTTTTGTGCTTAACGCCGGAAAAATCATACTTGCCGTTTCTGTCATACTTTGGTTTTTGGCCTCGCACGGAGGAGATACTTTTAATAATGCAGAAGAAATAGTAAGCAGTAAAGTAGAAAACCAAACCCTCTCAGAAGCAGAATTAAACGTAGAAATTGCTTCTTTTCAAATCGAAAATTCCTATATCGGTAAGATGGGTAAAGCCATTGAGCCTGTCATCAAACCTTTGGGTTATGATTGGAAAATAGGGATTGCTGTAATCACATCGTTTGCAGCTCGGGAGGTTTTTGTAGGAACTCTGGCAACTATTTACAGCGTAGAAGATCCAGAAGACGAAGGAACCATAAAATCAAGAATGGAAGCCGCTACTTTTGCCGATAGCGGAGAAAAAGTGTTTACGTTGGCAACCGGAGTTTCGCTTTTGCTGTTCTATGCTATAGCATTGCAATGTGCTGCTACGGTCGCTATCGTAAGGCGTGAGACCAACTCATGGAAGTGGACCATCGCTCAACTAATCGGGATGGGTCTCTTGGCCTATATGTTTGCCTTTATCGGATATACGATATTTAAATAAAGAAAAAATTATTTATATAAACGGATTTAACATCTCAATAAAAGCCTTCAAACAAAGAAGCCGCATCGTTATCTGATGCGGCTTCTTTTGTATCTTATATAGCGTGGATTTATTTTGCTTAAATCATCTTTAATATCATATCTGGGAATAACCCTATAGCCAAATTAATGATAGTTGCAATAACGGCTACAATCGTATAAATCAGCGAAACAGCAGGGGTACCTTCTGTGCTTTGTTTGGTGTACATGGCTAATATCAATCTGAAATAATAGCCTACAGATATGATTGAATTGATCACAGCAATCACTACAAGGGTTATATAGCCTAAATCAAGCATTTGCCCGAAAAGGAATACCTTACCGAAGAATCCGGCTAAAATTGGAATTCCTGCCATTGATAGCAACGCTAAGGTAAGGGTAAGTGCCATTAATGGGTTTGTTTTACCCAAGCCATTAAAACTAATGATATCTTCGTCTTTTTTGTGATCGGTTACGGCGATAACTACGGCAAAAGCAGCGATTCCGGCAATAGCATAAGCAGCTGCATAATAAAGCAAATTAGCTGCTCCGTTAGGTATAGCCAGCAATGCCATTAGCATAAAACCGGCGTGTGAAATTCCGGAATAAGCCAACATGCGCTTAACATTATCTTGTCTTAACGCCATAATGTTCCCGATTGTCATCGAAAGAATCGACACCACCATCAATATAGTGATAAACCCGTCTGAGAAGTTGCCATACATGCCTTCTATAAGTCTGTAAAATCCTCCGATAGCAATCACTTTTGCCAGCGTACTCATCAGTGCGGTAGTCAGTGTTGGTGAACCTTGATATACATCAGGAGCCCAAAGGTGAAAAGGTGCTGCAGCAATTTTAAAGAACATCGCTACACTTATCATAATAATACCCATATAAAACCAGCCTGCTACTCCATTACCACTCATCACTGTCTGGTGAATAACTGCCATATCAAACGAACCGGTTGCTCCATAAATCAAGGCTATCCCGAAAAGTAAGAATCCGGAGGCAAACGCTCCCATCAAAAAGTACTTCATCCCGGCTTCATTACTTTTAATACTTGTCGGTTTGCTGGCAGCAAGAATATAAAGAGCAATAGAGAGTATCTCGATTCCTAAGAAAAAAGTAGCTAAATTCCCAAAAGAAACCATAGCTACCCCTCCGAAAAGAAGTAATATTTTTATGGTCACAAAATCAGAGAGTTTGAAGATTTGCTTTTTGTAATAATCGCCGCTCATCAATACCAGAAAAATAGTCAAGAGAATAAACAGCGAAGAGAAACCTCTCGAATAATTATCTTCTATAATCGTATTATTAAAGAATGATGCAGGACCTGATTCTGTACAATATCCGCCAAGCGAAATTCCCAGAGCAACCAACAACCCGATAATGGTTACAGGTATAATGGTTTTTCTTGCTCCGAAAACTTCGAGCAATAACACTAAAATCCCCAGTGAACCAATAGCTATAAGTGTATTCATAGTTTATGTATATCGAATAGTTAGTTTATATATTTTAACGTTTCTTCCAAAGCAGGAACAATCAAATCATTCAATGGTTTGGGATACAAACCGAAGAACAATAAAACAGCTACTATAAGTAAGAAAACTATTTTTTCCTGAACATTTATATCTGCAAATACTTTTGTATTTGTTTCTCCGAGCATTGCGTGTTGGTATAACCTAAGCATATAAAAAGCTCCTAAGATAATACTTGTACCTCCGAAAATGGCAAACCAAATGTTGAGTTGGGATAGTCCGTAGAGTAGCGTAAACTCTCCGATAAAGTTAAACGTCCCCGGAAGCCCGACAGAAGCCATGGCTAAAATCATAAAAACCGAAGCAAACCAAACGGCTTGTGAGCGAATACCACCCATTTCAGAGATTTTTTGCGTTCCGAAACGTCTTTCGATGATTTCGGCAACAAAGAATAATCCTACAATTACAAATCCGTGGGCTAGCATTTGCAATACCGCTCCTCTGAAGCCATCTAAGGTAAGTGTATAGGTTCCTGCTGCGATAAGCCCTACGTGAGCCAGCGAAGAATAGGCCAACAGTTTTTTGATGTTATCTTGTCTTAGAGCCAATATAGAGCCATAAATTACCCCGATAATACTCAACACAATAAAGAAGTTCTTGTTTTCTGCTGCTGCATCGGGTGCAATTGGCAATTGCCATCTAATGATACTAAACAAAGCCATTTTAAGCATTACACCCGAGAGGAGCATTGTTCCTAAAGCCGGATTAGCTTGATAGGTGTTTGCCTGCCAAGTATGAAATGGTATAAGCGGAATTTTTATGGCATAGGCCAAAAAGAAAGCTAAGAAAATCCAGAATTGTTCAGACGAGCTTAGGCGTAAAGCATATAAATCTTCTAACAAGAAACTCCCTGCTTTTTGATATAAATAAATAAAAGCAACCAACATAAAGAGCGACCCGGCAAACGTATAGATAAAGAATTTTATCATCGTTCTTTTACGTTGTTCAGCCTCACCATTACCCCACAGAAGTCCGATAAAATAAATCGGAATAAGAGCAAGCTCCCAAAAAATATAATATAAAAAACCGTCTGCAGCCAAGAATGTTCCAACCATGGCAAAGGTCATAAACAGAATTAAAGCATAAAGGGTTCTTTTGTTTTCGAAATTATTCCCGAATGAAGAATAGATCACCAGCGGAGCAATAGCTGTAGTAAGCAAAGTCAGTGCTAACGAAAGCCCGTCTCCTTTTAGGTAAAACGAAATATTGGGGTTACTAATCCATTGAGCCATCACATCAATCGAAGCTCCCGACTGGTGTTGCGACAACAAAACTCCTGTTGCAACAAGGGCAACAAGACTAGCAAATAGTGCAATTTGACGTGCTAATTTTTCTGATGAAAAATAAGTAGTTAGCGCCCCTGCAAGCAGTATGACAAGTAGTATTGATACGTTCATTTGTTATGCTAAAAATAAATAATAAACAATGGTACTGAATCCTAAAACGAATACGAAAAGATATAATCCTACACTTCCGTTTTGTAAGGTTTTTCCTTGATCTGAAATTATATTAGCCAGTTTTCCGAATCCGAAAACAATCGAAGAAATGACTACTTCAACAATAGATTTAAAGAAATCTCCGAGCCAGTAAATTGGTCTTACGATAAGAGCTATATAAATTTGGTCAACATAAAATTTATTGTAAAGCACTTTTGCAAAACCTTGTATTTCTTGGTCTTGCCCCGGCACTTCTTGTCTTTTGATATATTTTGAATAGGCAATCCCTATTCCGATAAGGGCCCCAATAGTTGCTACTCCCATCAAAACAAAGGCTGTTGTATCTATCGCATGATGCGGTCTTGAACCGATAAAGATTGGCTCTAAATAATGATTTAGCCAACTGTTACCCGGAATACTGATTAGCCCTCCGATGACTGCTAAAATAGCCAAAACAATCAGCGGAAAAGTCATCAGGCTTGGGCTTTCGTGTACCTTATTCTTTTGCTCTTCTGTTCCTCTAAACTTTCCATAAAAAGTAAGATATAACAAGCGGAACATATAGAAAGCGGTCATTATCGATGCTAAAGATGCAATAATCCAGAGTACTTTATTTTCGTGAAAAGCTACTAACAAGATTTCATCTTTTGAGAAAAAACCTGAAAGTGGGAAAATTCCAGAAATGGCTAAGGTTGAAATTAAGAAGGTAATAAAAGTGATCTTCATATGACTTTTCAATCCTCCCATATATCGCATATCTTGTTCGCCTCCCATAGCGTGAATCACCGAACCAGAACCTAAGAACAAACAACCTTTAAAGAAAGCGTGCGTAATCACGTGGAATACGGCAATTTCATAAGCTCCTAACCCTAAAGCCAAAAACATAAGCCCTAATTGCGAAACGGTTGAATAGGCCAATACTTTTTTGATGTCGTTTTGTACTAAGGCTATAAAGGCAGCTACCAAAGCGGTCAACGCTCCGATAATGGCAATTACGTTTAATACGGCTGGAGTTAGCTCAAACACAAAATTCATTCGTGTAATCATAAAGATTCCGGCAGTTACCATGGTAGCGGCGTGAATAAGTGCCGATACCGGTGTTGGTCCTGCCATCGCATCGGGTAGCCACGTAAATAGCGGTAATTGAGCTGATTTTCCGGTTGCACCGATGAACAAACAAAAAGCTGCAAAAGACAATAGGCCTAAATCTACATAGTGCCCCGAAGCAATAGCTTGCTTGATGGTCAGAAAATCTAATGTGCCAAACAAATATCCGATGATAAAAACTCCTGCCAAAAAGCCTAAGTCGCCAATACGGTTCATGATAAAAGCTTTTTTGGCCGCATCGTTATAATCTTGATTTTTATACCAAAACCCAATAAGAAGATACGAACACAGCCCAACGCCTTCCCATCCGATGAACATAATGAGCAAGTTGCTTCCGCCCACAAGAGTGATCATAAAGAATACAAACAAGTTCAGGTAAGAAAAGAATTTATACAGATTCTGGTCATCGTGCATATAGCTTATTGAATACACATGAATAAGCGTTCCTATTCCGGTAACGAATAACAACCAAATAAGTGATAGTTGATCCAGCAAAAAGCTGAAGCCTACCGTAAAGTTATGTACTTGTATCCAATCGAAAAAGTGAACCGTGATTCCTTCGCCTGACTGTACTACTTTATTAAACAAAAAAACCGAAACTATAAACGAAATACCTACTGCAACGGTTCCGATAATCCCCGCTATATTTTTACTTAATTGTTTACCAAAGAAAGTATTAAACAAAAATCCGATAATAGGCGAAAGTAATAGTATAAGAACTAAAGTTGTATCCATTTTCTGCTTATCCTTTTAAATTTTTTAACTTATCTATATCTATCGATTTGATGTTTCGGTAAATAGCCACCAAAAGAGCCAGACCGATTGCTACTTCTGCTGCGGCTACTGCCATCGAGAAAAATACAAAAATTTGACCCGCTGCATCTTGGTGCATGGTTGAGAAAGCTACCAAAAGGAGGTTCACCGCATTAAGCATAATTTCGATAGACATCAAAACTACAATAGCGTTACGTCTGTATAAAACACCAAACACACCTATGCAAAACATAACTGTCGATAGAAAGATGTAGTTTTCTATTCCGATTTCTTGTAAAATATTCTGTAACATTTATGATAATGTTTTTTAATAATTGCAAATATCCGATTTTGTTTTTTAATCGACAACTATTTAATGCTCTTCATCATCGAACTTGTTTTTGGTTTTGTTTAGCTCTGAGTTTATAAATATTTTAAAATAAAATTTTCTTACTCATTCTCATTTTTATATTCAATCTCTCCAAAGTTCTTCTCACAACATTGATTATTAAGTAATTACATAAAAACACAACCCTAACCGAAGTAAATAAATCATTCGCTTTTTTTTCAAAAGATGATTTTAATTTATTCAAATTTCAAAAGACATCAAAAAAGTCTTTTTAACGAAAAATATTCTATACCCTCTCATTCAATTATTTAGTCTAAAATATTCTTGTTTAGGGGGCTCTATATTTTAAACAAGTTTAAAGATTTATTTAACTATAAACGAACAAATAATTTTAATCTTTGTGCTACAAATCTCTACAAATCAATGTCTCGGATTTTTATTTTTATTATTCTAATCATTCTTATCGAGTTTTATGCTTTTTGGGCTATAAAGCGCGTTTTTAAATCAAAGCGCATTGTGGCTCTCTACCTAATATGCTCGGGGCTGATTATAGCTTATTTTGTTTATAGTATTTCAGGGTTTAGCACCGATGCAGGTCAAACTCAGCATTCGCTTATGGTGTTGTCTTTTTTGTTGTTGTATTCGCTAACCAAAGTAACCATAACTACTCTTTTGCTGGTCGAGGATGTGGTTCGTTTGTTTCAGACCCTATATAATTTCTTTTTCAGAAAAGGCCAACCCAAAATGATTCCGTCGCGGCGAAAATTTGTCAGCCAAATGGCTTTAGGGATTGCTGCCATTCCGTTTTTTTCTATTCTTTATGGTATATTCGAAGGAAAGTATAACTTCAAAGTAATCAGAAAAGCGGTGTTTTTTGACGATTTACCTGATAGTTTTGAAGGGCTAAAGGTGCTTCAGCTTTCTGATATCCATTGCGGGAGTTTTGATAATCGCGATAAAATCGAATATGCCATTGATTTAATCAACCAGCAGGAATTTGATGTACTGGTTTTTACAGGTGATTTGGTCAATAATTTCGGGCGTGAAATGGAGCCTTGGATTGATACATTCAAGAAAATAAAAAACCCGAAATACGGTAAATATTCTGTCTTAGGGAATCATGATTACGGAGAATATACGATTTGGGAAACCCAAGCAGAGAAAGAAGAAAATTTTGAGCAGATAAAAGACATGCATCAAAAGATAGATTTCCGATTGCTTTTGAACGAAAATATCTATCTGGAGAATCAATCTGAGAGAATCGCTATTGTTGGGGTAGAAAACTGGGGGCATCGCTTTCATAAAAAAGGCGATTTGAATAAGGCCTCTGAAAACCTAACTCGGGAAGACTTCAAAATTCTGCTTTCGCATGATCCTTCACATTTTGATTTGGAAGCAAAAAATCACCCGAAAAACTTCCAGCTTACTCTCTCAGGGCATACCCACGGGCTGCAATTTGGAGTAGAAGTTCCGAATATTTTCAAATGGAGCCCTATTCAATATATTTATAAACATTGGGCTGGGCTGTATCGAGAGGCCGGGAAATTCTTATACGTAAATAGAGGGTTTGGCTTTCATGCCTATTCAGGGAGAGTCGGAATTTGGCCTGAAATTACGGTCTTAGAGCTTAAAAAAGCACAAAAAAGTTAAATCATTCGCAAATTATACTATTTTTGTAGTTATAAAATAAAAACCAATGTCTAAATTCGGAGAAATCATTAACACAGAAGTTCCTGTTTTGATTAATTTTTATACCGATTGGAGCGAACCTTCGGAAGTCATGCATACTGTCATCAGAAATGTAGCGGCTACACTCGGCGATAAAGCCAAGGTGATAAAAATCGATGTGGATAAAAATCAAGATCTGGCAGAGGCTTTGCGTATTAAAGCGGTTCCTACTCTGATAATATATAAAAAAGGTCAGATGGTCTGGAGGCAAACAGGAGAACTTGATGCCAATGCTATTGTTCTAACCGTACAAGAATACGTCTAAATAAAAAAAGCCTTTTCCGTTGTCTCGAAAAGGCTTTTTTATACGTTATTTTGACTTTAATTAAATAGAAGCAAATAATTGTTCCATTTTTTCTCTTTCTTCTTCTGCCAATACGCTATCTACTAATATTCTTCCGCTGTGCTCATCAGTAATGATTTTTTTGCGAGCTGCGATTTCCATTTGAGTTTGTGGCGGAATAGCAAAATATGACCCGGCTGACGCTCCTCTTTCGATTGAAACTACTGCCAATCCGTTTTTCATACTCGAACGGATTCTTTTGTAGGCTATAAGCAGGCGCTCTTCGATTTGAGCTTCATATTCTTTTGACTTTTTAATCAAAAAGGTTTCCTCTTTTTCTGTTTCTGCCATAATCGCATCAAGCTCTGATTTTTTGTGGGTCAGATGCTCTGTCTTTGTGGCTAATTTTTCCGTTGTTTGTGCAATCACTTCTTTTTTGTGAGTGATATTGGCTTGGAATTCTTTGATGTGTTTTTCAGCTAATTTGATTTCCAACTCTTGATATTCAACCTCTTTGGTGAGTGAGTTGAATTCGCGGTTATTGCGAACTTCTTTTTGTTGGTCTGCATACTTTGTGATCAGAGCTTTGTGCCCTTCGATGCCACTTTTTTTATCCTTAATTTGAGCTTCGATATCTTCTACTTCCAGCGTTAGTTTCTCCAAACGAGTAGTCAGCCCAACAACCTCTGCATCAAGGTCTTCTACTTCCAAAGGAAGCTCTCCTCTCACGTTTCTGATCTCGTCAATTCGAGAATCAATAAGCTGTAAATCATACAAAGCTCTAAGCTTTTCTTCAACAGTCATTTCTTTGGTAGTTGCCATAATTATAAGTACTTAACAGGATTTGTGTCCTCATTAGATAAAATGATCCTGCCTGTGGGCAAGGAAGGTGCAAAATTAGCAATTTTTTTTGTAAGATACTCTATAATATAATTTTTTGTATATCTTTCACTTTCAAAATGCCCGATATCTGCTACTACGATTTTGTCTTCCGCCTGAAAAAAATCATGATATTTGAGGTCGGCCGTAATTAAAATATCCGCTCCTTTGGCTATAGCTGTTTTGATCGAAAAAGCTCCCGAACCTCCTAACACAGCTACTTTTTTAATTTTTTTATTCAAGAATTTAGAATGACGAATACCTCCGCATTGCATTTTTTGTTTGACAAACAGCAAAAACTCTTTTTCGTCTTGTGCTGAGGCCAGCTCACCGATCATGCCCAAGCCTATATTTTGATGCGTGTTGAGCGTCGGATAAATTTCATAGGCTACCTCTTCATAAATATGACTTTTAAAAAGAGCTTTTAAGATGTTGTTTTGCAGGTGCTTTTCGAAGGTAACTTCAATTTTAATTTCGCTCGCCTCCACCAACTGGTTTTTTTCTCCCACAACGGGGTTGCTGTCTTGGTTGCCTCTATAGGTCCCTGTTCCTTCGGAATTAAAACTGCAATAGTCATAATTGCCTATACTTCCGGCGCCGGCCTGAAAAAGCGCTTCTCTTACCTTTTGAGCATTATCCAGAGGAACGTACGTAACAAGCTTGTAGATAAAATCTTGTTTCTCAACTAACATCTTGGGGTTTTTGATGCCTAAAACGTCACAGATAATTTTGTTGACTCCGTTTTTGTGATTGTCAAGAGCTGTGTGTACCGAATAAATCGCAATATCGTTTTTGATGGCCTTGATAACCGCTCTTTCGACATAATTTTTACCGGTAATTTTTTTGATTCCCGAAAAAAGTATCGGATGAAAGCAAACCACCAAATTGCAGTTTTTGCTGATAGCTTCGTCAATTACGCTTTCTAAAGCATCGTGGCAAACCAGAATTCCGCTGATTTCTTGATCAGGATTCCCGACCAAAAGCCCAACGTTGTCAAAGTCTTCGGCATAGGCCGTAGGAGCCATCTGCTCAAGAATTGAAATAATATGTTGTAGTTTCATGCTTCAAAAATAAGGATTTTTTGACAGAGAATAAACTTTTATAGAAAAGACAAAAGCTTACTTTTTAAAACTCAGAAAACGAGTTGTTTTTATCATGTATTAATTGGTCTGATTTTGTTAAAATTATTTTTATATCTTTGAGTAAAAGAAGAAAATAATTTAGAGTGAATATATTATACGGAATAGTGAGTTTGCTGTTTTCTCCACTAGTGCGAGCGTCACGCTCGTACCTTTTTTTATATACATTCAAAATATTTTCTATTTTTGAAATAAAAGATGAGCAGGAAATATAAGTTTGGAGAGAGCAAGGGTGCTTATTTTATATCTTTTGCTACTGTATATTGGATTGATGTTTTTACAAGAGATATTTATTTTTCTGTTATAATAGATTCATTGGATTATTGCAGGAAAAACAAAGGAATGGAAATCTATGGTTATTGTATTATGCCTAGTCATATCCATCTTATTTTTCGTTCATCAGAAGCAGACCCTTCGGGTTTGATTAGAGATTTTAAGGGCTTTACTTCAAGAAAGATGCTAAAAGCAATAGAAGAGAACCCTCAAGAAAGCAGAAAAGAGTGGATGTTGTGGATGTTTGAAAGAGCTGGAAAGAAAAACAGTAATGTAAAACACAGACAGTTTTGGCAACAAAATAATAAACCCATAGAAATATGGTCTTTAAAGGTATTTGAACAAAAACTAAATTATATTCATAATAATCCTGTTATATCGGGTTTTGTTACTGACCCGATAGATTGGAAGTATAGTAGTGCAAGAAATTACGGAAATAATGACAACACTATTCTAGAAATAGATATAAATTAAAAAAAGGTACGAGGCACGAGCGTGACGCTCGCACCAGCGGGGGAATTTTTGTAGATAATATTATTGAAACAATTATTAAAATACCTGTTACGGAATCAATAAATAAGATTGAATAATTATGGAAGATATTTTATTAAAAATATTAGTAGCTACATCTATCCTTTTGATAGGTTTAGGTGTGAGGTATTTGGTTCTTAAAGATAAATTAAAGTTCTCTAAAGTATTAAAAGAATATTACTATTTAACCTATATTGCTGGAATAACAGTTATCATCGTATTGTTTCTTATAGTTAAGTGGTTGAGCTCGTAATTGGGGTAATGTATCAGAATTAGTGATGGTATAAAAAAAAGGAACTCCCGAGCATTGCTCGGGAGTTCTTGTTTTATAAAGCTACGTTTTCTGTAACAAAGTCTTTGAATCTTTTTTTAGAAATAAACGATTCTACAATAGTATAAACTACATTTTTTTCTTTTTCGTCAAGTTGCGAAATTAAGTTTACCTGTTCTGCAACCGCTTTATCGTGTATGGTTACTTCTTTAGGAGGGAGTTTTTTATCGTTAAAATGTACAATCTCATCAATAGTAATACCATAGAAATTAGCCAATTTATCTAACACTTCAACAGACGCTTCTCTTTGTCCGTTTTCCACACGATTATAATTGGTAGTTCCTATACCTATCTCAAGAGCTACCTGTTTTTGTTGTAATCCTCTTTGTTCTCTTATTTTTCCCCCGCTGGTGCGAGCGTCACGCTCGTACCTTTTTTAAATATACTCTCTCGCTCTCACGAACCTCTTGCTCGTGTACCTTAACACTTTTTTTATTTAAAACAAAGATAAAAACTAAGCCTAAAGCTTAATATCAGCTTTAAAACAAATCTGAATCATTATAACTAAATCACTACGAACTGAAAGTCCATAGGTTTGGTTTCGGACTGAAAGTCCGATTTTTTAAAAAAGCCAAGGATTATAAGGATTTACAAGATTTTTTCATAATCGTAAAAGTCCTTTACTCCGTGGCAAAAATTTTTAGAAACTGAAAGTCTTGCACTAAATGTGCATAGTTTTAACTCACGAATGAGACCAATAAAGTTTGAAGTATTACATTTGTAACATGAAATGGTTCCGATTTTTGCTTTTCCCTTTTGGGTTCGTATATCTGGTGGTTACAAGTATCCGCAACTTCTTGTATGACCAAAACATTCTAACATCATACCTGGCTCCGATTCCGGTAATTGCAGTGGGGAATTTAAGTGTGGGCGGAACGGGCAAATCGCCACAAATAGAATATTTAATACGCTTGCTTACCACAGACTATACCATCGCTACACTTAGCCGAGGCTATAAAAGACAGTCACAAGGGTTTGTTCTGGCTCATCATAACACTAGCGTAGCAGAAATAGGCGACGAACCCTTTCAATTTTTTTCTAAATTTCCTACTATCCAAGTAGCGGTAGATGCTGACCGACAAAACGGAATCAAACAATTACTTTCACTTAACAACCCTCCTGAGGTAATTTTGCTCGATGATGCGTATCAGCACCGCAGGGTAAAAGCCAGCCTGTATATACTACTTACGGCTTATTCAGATTTATACAGCGATGATTTTATATTACCTGTTGGTAATCTACGAGAATCAAAAAATGGAGCTAAGCGAGCCAGAATTGTTGTGGTAACAAAGTGTCCGCCCCATCTTTCAGATACAGAAAAAGAAACGATTAAAAGTAAAGTAGGTTTAAAAAAGCATCAAAGGTTATTTTTTACGACTATTGGTTATGACACTCATATTTATTCTAAAATAAATCAGCATCATATTGCAGAGATACAACAAACTAAAAAAGTAATTTTAGCCGGAATAGCCAAACCCGAGCCGTTTTTTGAGTTCATAAAAAATGAGCACGACATTTTGTTAAAATACCCGGATCATCATAACTTTTCTGCAACCGATATAGAGACCATTACATCTAAATCAGACTCAAAAATTATTGTTACTACAGAAAAAGATTATGTGCGCATCAAAGACAAATTTGATACAAATCAGCTTTATTACCTCCCGATACAAACGCAGTTCTTAGACCGTGAAGATGAGTTCCGAGAGCTTATTAAGCGAACTATTAAAGAGTTTAATCAACAAAAAGTGCTTTAAGTTCTTTAGCATCACTCGGCTTCATTTTCCCTGCTAAAACCAAACTGAGTTGTTTTCTTCGGAGTGCTGCATCATAACGTTGTTTTTCTAAATCGGTTTCAGGAATAATTTCCGGAACTGCTATAGGGCGACCTGTCTCGTCAACAGCTACAAAAGTATAAATAGCTTCGTTTGCTTTAGTTTTCACTCCAGATTCTCTATCTTCAATCCAAACATCCAGAAATATCTCCATCGATGACGAAAAAGCACGAGATACTTTGGCTTCAACCGTAACCACACTACCTAGCGGAATAGCACGATTAAAAGCAACGTTATTCACTGATGCTGTTACACAAATCCTACGAGAGTGTCTTCGAGCCGTAATACTTGCTGCTCTGTCCATACGAGCTAACAATTCTCCTCCAAACAAGTTATTCAAAGGATTGGTTTCTCCGGGAAGCACTACATCAGTAAGAACTGTGAGCGATTCGGAAGGTGTTTTGGGTTGCATAATTGAGATATTAAATAAATAAACGTCTTCTTTCTCTTGCTAACAAAGTGTTTTTCATCAGCATGGCAATGGTCATCGGGCCTACTCCTCCAGGAACAGGTGTAATATAGGATGCTTTTTTACTTACGTTATCAAAATCTACATCGCCTTTAATTACATATCCTTTCGGACTGTTTTCGTCTGGAACTCTTGTAATTCCTACATCAATAACAACCGCATCATCTTTGACCATTTCGGCTTTCAGGTAATTCGGAACTCCTAAAGCAGTAATGATAATATCAGCTTGTGAAGTAATTTGAGTTATATTTTTGGTATGACTGTGCGTAAGCGTTACGGTTGAATTACCCGGAAAACCTTTACGACCCATCAAAATGCTCATCGGACGACCCACAATATGACTTCTACCGATAACCACTGTGTGTTTACCTTGAGTTTCTACTCCATATCTGTCTAATAACTCTAAAATTCCGAAAGGAGTCGCTGGAATAAAAGTACTCATGTCTAAGGCCATTTTCCCGAAGTTTTCAGGATGAAAACCATCTACGTCTTTGCTCGGATCAATAGCCATAATTACCTTTTGCTCGTCAATTTGTTTCGGAAGCGGAAGTTGAACTATAAATCCGTCAATGTTGTCGTCTTGGTTGAGTTCTTCAATTTTTTTAAGAAGCTCTACTTCCGAAGTCGTGTACGGGAGCCTGATAAGGGTTGAATCAAAGCCTACTTTTTCGCAAGCCTTTACTTTACTGGCTACATAGGTCATGCTTGCTCCGTCGTTTCCTACAATAATTGCTGCCAAATGAGGAACTTTTTCGCCTCTGTCTTTGATTTTTTCGACTATCTGAGCAATTTCTTGTTTGATGTCTTCGGATGTTTTTTTACCGTCTAATAGTTGCATTTTGTTGTGTTGTTGTGGTATGTAATTCTCAAGTTAATTGTTTATTTTTTTGTAAAATTTTCTTAGAACTGTCTGCTGCACAAATTAGCCCTACTGCCATCATAATGACGTCTTTTAGCACTAATCTTCCTGCTCCTGATAAATACGGGAACCCGTGTTGTGGAGTAGGAAAATCACCTCCTAGGTTCGGAACATATACCTCGGGTGTTGTGATTAAAAAAGATAGAGTAACTAACGACATTCCGAAAGTGAGCAAACCACCTATTAACCCGATTTTAGCAGACCATATTCCTAAAAAAGTCAATAGACCGATTACGATAATTACGCTTCCTAGAGCGTAACTAAAGATATAAGTGCCATTTTCTGTATGCCAATCTATATTTGTCTGAACTGTTTTTCCTTCTGGGTTTTTATAACTTTGATACTCTGGAGCATCTTTCGTATAAAAGAATGACATTATTGGGCTATTGGCAACAAACGGAACAATACCATCCGCCTCATACTGAAAGGCTTTTAACCCTCCTATCCATACCATAACTATCAAAATGGACACTCTCGCTATATTGATAAAATGAGCTTGGCTGTAGGCTAAAAATGTTACTAGTTTGTTCATGATTTATTTGGGATGATAAAATTATCTCATTCCGGGCATTCCTCCCATCATCTTCATCAAGTTCTTGGCTCCTCCACCTTGCATCATTTTCATCATTTTGCTCATTTGGTCGAACTGCTTCATGAGTTGATTTACTTGTTCGATTTTTGTACCCGAACCTTTGGCAATCCTTACTTTTCGCTTATGATTTATGATTGAAGGCTTAGTTCTTTCTTGAGGGGTCATCGAATGAATAATCGCCTCAATGTGCTTAAATGCATCGTCTTCGATTTCAACATCTTTTAGGGCTTTTCCTGCTCCGGGAATCATTCCCATCAGATCTTTCATATTACCCATTTTTTTGATTTGCTGAATCTGTGTCAAGAAATCATCAAACCCAAATTCGTTTTTGGCAATTTTCTTCTGAAGTTTTCGTGCCTCTTCTTCGTCAAACTGCTCTTGAGCACGCTCTACAAGCGAAACCACGTCTCCCATCCCTAGAATACGGTCTGCCATACGAGAAGGATGGAACACATCAATAGCTTCCATTTTTTCTCCGGTTCCGATGAACTTAATCGGTTTGTTTACCACCGACTTAATCGAAATAGCCGCTCCTCCTCTGGTGTCACCATCTAGTTTAGTAAGCACAACTCCGTCAAAGTTTAACCTATCGTTAAAGGCTTTTGCTGTATTTACTGCGTCTTGTCCGGTCATCGAATCTACCACAAAAAGGGTTTCGTGTGGTTCGATTGCTTTATGAACATTCGCAATTTCAGTCATCATCTGCTCATCAATGGCCAAACGCCCCGCCGTATCGACAATTACGACATTAAACCCATTAGCTTTGGCATATTTGATAGCATTTTGAGCAATTTCTACTGGGTTTTTATTTTCTGGTTCAGAATACACCTCTACTCCTATTTGCTCTCCTACCACATGTAATTGGTTGATCGCTGCAGGACGATAAATATCACAAGCTACCAAAAGTGGCTTTTTAGTTCTTTTGGTTTTAAGAAAGTTAGCCAACTTTCCTGAAAAAGTAGTTTTACCAGAACCTTGCAATCCGGACATCAAAATCACTGTCGGATTCCCCGAAAGGTTAATCCCAGCAGTATCTCCTCCCATAAGTTCGGTAAGTTCGTCTTTAACGATTTTTACCATCAACTGCCCTGGCTGGAGGGTCGTAAGCACGTTTTGCCCAATAGCCTTATCTTTTACTCGAGCGGTAAACTCTTTGGCAATCTTAAAGTTAACGTCGGCATCCAATAATGCTCTACGAACTTCTTTAAGGGTCTCAGCAACGTTTATTTCGGTAATTTTTCCGTGTCCTTTTAACACGTGAAAAGCCTTGTCTAATTTTTCGGTTAAATTATTGAACATAAGTATTTATGTCTTTTTTGTTTGATGTGCAAAGATACTCTTTTTAACCAAAAGTGAAAAAGGCATTTGTCAAAGAATTTCACAAGGAATTAAGTCGGGGATAGATTTACAATTTCGAAGCCAATAAATAAATTACAGCCATCCTGATGGCTACACCGTTTTCGACTTGTTCTAAGATTACGGCTTGTTTAGAATCAGCCACATCAGAGGTGATTTCGACACCTCGATTGATAGGCCCGGGATGCATCACTACGATTTCTTTGCTCAACGAATCTAAAATTTGTTTGGTCAACCCAAATTGTTGAGAATATTCTCGGGTATTAGGAAAGTAACTCACTTCCATTCGTTCGTTCTGCACCCGAAGCATATTGGCAACATCACACCATTCGAGAGCTTTTATCAAGTTGTTTTCGACCTTTACGCCCAGTTTTTCGATGTGTTTGGGGATGAGGGATTTTGGCCCACAAACCCGAACTTCTGCCCCCTGCATTTGTAGGGCGAAAATATTCGAAAGAGCTACTCTGGAGTGCAAGATATCACCCACAATCACTACTTTTTTACCTCCGACATCTCCAAGTTTTTCGCGTATAGTAAACGAATCTAAAAGTGCCTGAGTGGGGTGCTCATGGGCTCCGTCTCCGGCATTAATGATACTGGCTTTAACGTGTTTCGACAAAAATTCAGCAGCCCCTACGCTTGAATGTCGCATCACTACCATATCAACTTTCATCGAAAGTATATTATTGACTGTGTCAATGAGCGTTTCTCCTTTTTTCACCGATGATTGAGCCGCAGAAAAACTAATCACATCTGCCGAAAGTCTTTTTTGAGCCAGCTCGAATGATAATTTGGTTCGGGTTGAATTTTCGAAGAAAATATTGGCGATGGTCGTATCTCTAAGCGATGGTACTTTTTTGATCGGACGGTTAATCACTTCTTTGAAATGATCGGCCGTTTCAAAAATTAAATCAATATCTGCTTGGGTAATATGTTTTATGCCTAATAGATGATTAACGCTTAATGTTTTCATTGGTGTTGTCTTGTTATTGTTTTTCTAAATAAATAACATCTTCTCCGTGATGTTCTCGCCAAGATACTTTTACTTTCTCGTCTCCGATAGCATCTACCTGACGACCTCTATAGTCTGGCTGTATGGGTAAATTCCTCGAGAACCGCCTGTCTATCAAAACCAGGAGCTCGACCTCCGAAGGTCTCCCAAAAGACTGCACAGCCGTAAGGGCCGCATTAATACTACGCCCTGTATAAAGCACATCATCTATAAAAACTACTTTTTTGCCTTCTACCAAAAAGTCGATTTGAGTTTTGTTGGCCTCTAAAGGTTTTTCTGATCGCCTGAAATCATCTCTAAAAAAAGTAATGTCCAGAAAGCCAAGCTTGATGTCTTTTATTTGATATTCATCTTCAAGAATTGTCTTTATCTTTTGGGCAAAAAGCGCTCCTCTGGGTTGAATTCCGATAAGGATGGTGTCAGAAAAATCCATATGATTCTCGATAAGCTGACAAGCCAAACGGTGTAGGATGATGTTAATTTGATCTGATGTAAGTAAAACTTTTTGCCCCATAACAAGAGTTTGTTAAGCACAAAAATACGCATTTTGTATCCAAAATAATAAAAACACGATAAGTTATTGTGTTTTTGTAATTATCCAGTCAGAAATCTACCTTGATCCACCAACAATAAGATGTTGTTAACATATTGCCCTTTATGTTTTTGTACCTTTGCTTTTTGCAAAAAAATAAAAATGATGAGTACAAACACTTGCTTTGAATATTCTCTTTTTAACCGATTAAAAAACAACCTGCTTGCCTATATTTCGTTTGTGTTTCTCTTTGTTTCTTATACAAGTAACGCACAATATATTCAGGTTGATGACAGTTATACGCCACAACAATTAGTCGAAGAGGTTTTTATCGGAACCCATAATTTAAGCTGTATCGAAATATCAAACGTAACGATGTCTAATTTTTATAATTTTGGCGGCGGACAAATGAGTTATGGGTATTTCAACAGCGGAAATAGTGATTTTGATATTCAAGAAGGTGTATTACTCACCACAGGAAAAGCTCGTTCGGCCGAGGGACCTAATGACGAGTTACTCAGCGAAGGTCCCGCAGGAGGTGGCTGGCCGGGAGATCAAGATCTGGAGCAAGCCATTCAGATGAATAATACGACCAATGCAACTGTTTTAGAGTTTGATTTTATCCCCTACACGACCAATATTAGTTTTGAATATCTTTTTGCTTCTGAACAATACCTTACTAGCGGAAGCCAAAACCAATGTAATTATACCGACGGGTTTGCTTTTCTTATCAAAAAAGCCAACACAAATGAAGCCTATCAAAATTTGGCTCTTGTCCCCGGAACTAATACTCCGGTAGCGGTGAATACCGTACGAGGTCCGGGAGGATTGTGTGAACCTGTTAACCCACAGTATTTCGGGTCATATAATGAATTAGAACACCCTATCAACTATAACGGCCAAACAGTTGTGATGACTGCTCAAGCAGAGGTAGAATTAGGAGAATTATACCATATAAAACTCGTAATTGCCGACCAAGGGAATAATTTGTATGATTCGGCTGTTTTCTTAAAAGGAGGAAGTTTTGGAAACGGATCAAGAGATTTAGGAGAAGACCGACTGATTTCGTCAGGCAATCCGGTTTGTGAAGGAGAAACATTTACAATCGATGCTACCATTCCGAATGCAGATGTATATCAATGGTACAGAAACTCAGAAGCCATTAGCGGAGCTACGACCTCTGTTTATGAAGTGACTCAAACAGGCGATTATGAAGTTGAAATAGGTTTTACTAATGCTACTTGCACGCTCAAAGGAAACATAAGAGTAGAGTTTTCGTCCGGTCCGGCGACAAACAATACGACGCTAATACAATGTGAAAATAGTTTTGGAAATACCATTTTCAATCTTACTCAAGCAGAAAATAATCTTGTTTCAAATTCGGCAGATTTTAACTTTAGGTATTTCACGAGCCTATCAGCAGCTCAAAACAACAGCCAGAATAGTATTGCTAACCCACAAAGTTATGTTTCTAACAACTCGGGTGAAGTAATTTATGTAAGGATAGAAAATGATTTCGGTTGTTATTCAGTGGCAGAACTCACCCTTTCTATCACCAACAATAGCCTTCAAAACCCCACAGATTTAGAAAGCTGTCAAAATGATACCAGTGGGCAAGCCTCATTTAATTTAGCAGAGAACCTAAACCAAATAACCGCTCAATCGCCTGCTAATGCTGTTTTTGAATATTTCGAAAGCTTCGAAGAAGCTCTTTTAGGAAGCCTCCCTATTACTAACACCATCTCTTATCAGGCAGAAAACAATACTACGGTTTATGTAAAGATTTCTGAAAACGGTAACTGTTTTGGAATTGTTTGGTTTAACCTGATTGTTCGCTCATTTGATATTGATTTGGATGACCAGTATGTTTTTATGTGTGAAGGAAACCCTATTTCAATCAGTGCACCCAGCGGATATACTGATTATAGCTGGAGCAACGGAGCAACAGAACAAGCCATCGAAATAACCACAGCAGGAAATTACACCGCTAACTTTACTAACGAATTCGGATGCCAAGCCTCAAAGACTTTTGTGGTAAGCTCTTCTTCGGCTGCAACGATTGCCTCTATCGAAATTAACGATATGACCGGCTCAAGCAATACGGTTGTAGTCCATACTGAAGGGCTCGGAGATTATGAATTTTCGATTAACGGAATAAACTACCAAGACAGCAACTTTTTTGACCATGTTCCTTCAGGGCAACATTTGGTTTTTGTAAGAGATAAAAACGGATGTGGTTTTGTAACCCAAGCTATTTTCGTGTTAGATTACCCTAAATTCTTCACGCCCAACGCAGACGGAATAAATGATTATTGGAGGATTCCGATGTTGTCTTCTCAATATCCGGATGCTTATGTCGAGATTTATGACCGTTACGGAAAACTTCTACATGTCTTTAAAGCCAATCAAATCGGTTGGGACGGAACACTAAATTCCAGCCTTCTACCAGCTACAGATTATTGGTTTGTTGTGAGGCTTCCGCAGCGAACCGTCAGAGGACACTTTTCTTTAGTAAGGTAGTTTAATAGGTGTTTGTCGTATATGTACGCCCAAATAACACGTAACTTTTGGCAAGCATTTGAAAAGCTAAGCAAAACAATCGCTTATAATTTTCCTACGTGTGGTTTAGAATAAAAGCAAGCGTGCTTTATACTAAAACCACGTGTGTTTTTGCACAACTCCACACGTGGTTTCGTCCAAAAGCACACGTGGTTTTTATAATCGACTTGCCTAATTTATCAATTGAATGATAATAATTAAAGAATTCACCGCCAGACTGACTATAAGTGAATTAAAAACCACTTTGTGGTTAAGTTGTGCCAGCACTGAGGCATTAAACCACATAGAAGCTGCTACAGCCAAACAAAGTTGAAAAATATCCATGATTCCGTTAGAGTCTGTCAAGGCCAAAGAAGCGGCAATCGAACCCACACAGCTTGAGGCAATAATCCCTAAAACGATGCTTGCATAATACAACTCTTCGAATTGTATGAAAGATTTTTTATATAAGTCCATACTAAATATGTTTTAATTTATGGCTAAATTAGAACACTTTAGTCCTTGCTTTTTATGACCTGAATCATAAATCTTTGATGGCTAATAAAATTAATTCACAAAAAAAGAGCCCTATTGAGAGCTCTTTTTTTTGATAAATGTATGGGAGATTACTTCACTCCGTGCATTAATTTTTTCAGTAGTTTATTCATCAAAATAATCACTATTCCAGCAATAGCAGGAATAAGAGCAAACAAGAAGAAGAATTCGCTTAAGCTATGTTCTTCCGAGAACTTACCTACTAATCCTCCTAAGTTTCCGGCTGCTTTGTTACCAATAGCATTCGCCAAATACCACATCCCGAACATAAAGGCAATCATTCGAGCAGGTACGAGTTTAGATACATACGAGCTTCCTAAAGGTGATAAAAATAACTCTCCGATGGTATGGAAGAAGTAGGCTAATATCAGCCAGACCATACTTACTTTGACCATTCCTGCTGCAGTTCCTTGCGGAATTGCCATAGCTCCATAAGCCAAAATTGCAAACCCGATAGCCATTACTATAAGTCCGAATCCGAATTTATAAGCAGGACTTGGGTTGTATTTACTTTCCCATAATTTTGAGAAGAACGAAGCAAAAGCAATGATAAAGAATGAGTTGAGAATACTGAACCACGACACCGTAATCTCCACTTGTTTCTCTAAGGCTTGTGTTATCGTTGCATGAACAATTTTAGATTCTTTATCGGATTTTTGGTAATCATTAGTTACTTTCTCTTCTAATTGATTGTCTAAATAAATATATTTTCCTAACTCTTGGTGTACAGCAATCTGTTGATTGGCTTGAAGTGGCTCAGAAGATGAAAATATTAGTTTTTGAGTCACCACATTATCCGTGGCTCGAAGTACGGTAGAAGCCGTTACCGGAATATATTCGGTTTGAGTTTCGCCGTCAATGACTCTCTCTATAGCTATAGCTTGATATTCTGCTTCATACGCTTTTGATTTGTACTCCTGAGAAAGCATCCATAGAACAGCACCCCAAACCAGAGCAAAACAAACAATCAATACTACATTACTACCCGGAATTTTCTTAAATGTATTTTTATACAAAAGATACAATACCCAGCTAATAATCAGCAAAGGACCTATTGTGAGCAACGTATTTACAATATTATAAATAAGAGCGGCATTCCCGACCAAATCTCGGTCTGTATAATCTCTTGCAAACAACACCATCGAAGTGGCTGCTT
>CAYPCZ010000027.1:0-29582 GCA_964409345.1 uncultured Flavobacterium sp.
TATAGTTTTTTTGAGAGAAATAATTTATAACTCCGTCAAAATTACTCAACCCACCCATCAGCCCATGAAGTATTATAATCGGAGTACCTTCTCCTTTTTCAAAATAAGTATACTTTTTATCTTTTATAAGTTCTTTATCCATTAATGCACTATGATTTAGCGTCAAGTTAAAACAAATATAGTATATATCAGTTAGATTAAACTACAATAACTACTGTTTTTTTTAATATTAAATGACAAAAAAAATGATTTGTTGATTCAGAGTTAGTTAGTTTTTTTAGCCAAAGCTAATTTGGTAATCTTAGATTTATAAAACTAATCTGAAATCGAGAGTTTTTATTAGTTTTCTAACTCAGATAAACGCCAAAATCTTTTTTATCAAAACTCACGCTCACGTGCTCTTGTAGCGAAGTAGATAACGAAAGCCCTTTAAAATCTACTTTAATAGGGTATTTTTTATGATTCCGATCGACCAGAACCGCTGTTTTAAGTTTTTTTAGAGACACTTCTAAAAAGTGTTTTACACCATACACCAAAGTTGTTCCCGAATGAAGAACATCATCAACTAATACGACGGCTTTATCAGTGTATTCTTGTATTGAAAGCGAAGTTGTAACGGTCTGCATTGGCTTTTTTTTGTTAATATGCACCTCACAGACCAAGATGTTCATCGGAGCTATTTTTGCTAAGGCCTCGGCTATTTTTTGTGCAAAAACAAACCCATTACCATTGATTCCGGCAATTACCACTTCTTTCTCCTCAGAAAAAGTTTCGTATATTTGATAAGCAATACGCTTGATTTTATGATTGATTTGAACCGGATTAAGAATTAAGTTTTGATTCATTATATTTTATATTTTTTTTTCAAAGATAATAAACTCGTCTTAGTATTAAATTTCTTCTTCGAGAAAATCGTCTTCATAAAAGTCGTCTAAATCCCTACGGTCTTTTTTAGTCGGGCGACCTTGGCCTTTGGCTCGATAATACTCTTTTGAGAGTTTGAGCAATTCCAAATGAGCAAATGCCTCAGGGGGGGTCTCATCTTTACGGTATATATCTACCAGCTTAGGTCCTACTCTGTTTTTAGGAATATCCAACACCGTAAGCTCATAATTAATCTGATTTTTCCGTACTACTATTTTATCTGTCGGATGAACCTCTTTAGATGACTTAGCAGTCTGACCATTTACTGTAATATGGTTTTTACGGCAAGCCTCACTGGCCAGACTTCGGGTTTTGTAATACCGTATGCACCATAAGTATTTATCTATTCGCATATTTTTGTAAAAACAACGTTAATAGTATATGCAAAAATAAACCAAAATTGTATCTTGCACCCCTTAAATTGTAATTAAATAATGAAAAAACAAAACTTTCTTTTAGCTCTATTGGGGTTAATTATTTTCGCTTCTTGCAAAAAAGATGATGGCGGAAGTAATTATACACCTCCCAGACCATATAACGAGCAATATGCTAACGAAATTATAGAAATAGAAGAGTATTTAACCACTCACTACCTCGATGATTCACAAGGAATCGAAAATGTTAGTATAAAAGAAATTCCCGATAACGGAAGCCAAACGCCTATAGCTGCGCATCCTGATTTGAGCCATAAAATCGTTAGCAAACACGATATAGAATACAAGCTATATTACATAAAATTCAATGAAGGGATATACCAAAGACCCTCACATGTTGATTCTGTATTTGTTACTTATAAAGGATGGTTGACTGACGGAACTCAATTTGACTACAGACCTAATCCTCTTTGGTTGAATTTAGACGAAATGATAGAAGGATTTATCCAAGTCTTTCCGGAATTTAAAACCGGAGGTTATAATGAGATTATCAATACCTTTGAAAATTCAGGGGCAGGGCTGGTTATTATTCCATCTGGATTAGGGTATTACAACAGCTCAAGTAACAATATTCCTGCTTATTCTACACTCGTATTCTCGTTTGGTTTAAATACACTCAGATATAGAGATCACGATCGGGACGGCATTCCTTCTTATCTTGAAGTCGAAAACTTAGGTGATGATCCTCGCCAATATGATACCGATGGAGATGGAATCCCAAATTACTTGGACGTAGATGATGATAATGACGGAAAAATTACTCGAGGTGAAATTACAGACGAAAACGGAGATATTTATCCTTTTGACCAGATTCCGACTTGCCCGGGAGGAACAATTAAAAAGCATTTAGACCCGAGTTGTCAATAAAAAACAGAAACTTTACAAACAAAAACAGCACTACGTTAATTTAGTGCTGTTTTTTTATAGTCATAACTCAGCGGCTTTAATCGTTTATCGCATTGCTAATCACCTCCTGAATTCTGCTTCTGATATTCTCTCTCGAGAGCCTGTTTTGGGCATTAGCGTCAGGAAAAGTACGATTAGATAAAAACACAAAGATGGTTTCTGTTTCTGGGTCTGCCCAAGTCATGGTTCCCGTAAACCCGGTATGACCAAAGCTTTCCATAGAAACACATTCGCAAGTCGGCCCGTTACCATCAGGGGTTGGCTTATCAAACCCTAAACCCCTACGGTTCTTTTTATGATCATAATATAAGCTGTTGAACTTGTCAAAAGTTCGTGAAGTAAAATATTCCTTACCGCCATAACTCCCTTTTTGCAGATACAACTGCATCATTTTTGCCACATCGAGCGAATTCGAAAAAATACCGGCTTGCCCTGCTACCCCACCTTGCATAGCCGCTACCATATCATGCACATGCCCTTGCAAAACTTGATGCCTGTAATAGGTATCAACCTCGGTAGGCACAATTTCGCTTACATCAAATTTACGAAGCGGATTATAGCTCGTGCGATACATCCCTAAAGAGTTATAAAAATTCTCCTGCACCAAAACATCGAGTGTCTTGCCGGTTTCTTTTTCTAAGTATTCTTTTAAGATAATAAACGAAAAATCACTGTATTTATATTCTTTTCTTCCTAATTTACTCTGGGCAATCTGTTGTAAAATCACATCAGAATATCCTTTTTTTATGTATAAATTATGAGCTACCTGATCAGGGAATCCCTCACTATAAGTATGGCTATAAATTTCACTATTAGGTAATTTTGAATCACCATCTAAAGTGCTTCTATAAAATGGCAGCCAAGGTAAAAAGCCCGAATTGTGAGTTAGCATTTCTTTGAGGGTAATGTTTCTTTTGTCAGAAGCACCAAACACAGGTAGCATCTCTGATAATTTGGTGTTGAGTGAGATATTTTGGTTATCAAAGTCTTTGACTACCAATGGTAAAGTAGCCATGATTTTAGTAAGTGAGGCCACATCATATAAATCTGAATTACGTACTTCCATTTGCTTATCATAAGTATGGTGTCCGAAAGATTTTTGATAAACGACCTTTCCTTTTCTGGTTACTAAAACCTGCATTCCCGGCGTTATATTTTTAGCAATAGTTTCATGCGCAATCAAATCTATATTGGTCAAAATCGGTGAACTCATCCCTACGTTTTCCGGAATATCAAACCCTAAACGATTAAGTCTGGATGTCTTGATACCACTACCTACAGGAAAATCATTTCCTATCGATACAGGTAATTTTCCGGTTGCTTGATTAGCCCCAAAAATCAGCTGAGCAGTGAGGTCTTGAGCAATAGGGCTGTTTTGGTAAGACACAATTAGTCCTTCTATATTAACAAAAGTTTGCACCTGCAAAAGCGAATAAGGTCGAGCAAAAACCGATACAATCACATTGTTCGTACGAGCAATTTCATACAACCAAGTAAGCTCTTGCGTTGAAAAGTTATGATTTCTCCATGCGGTGGCGTTTGATTTATGATATCCTACAATAACGGTTGTAAAATCTTTTAGTCTTGTTATCAAACTGTCCAATCTTTGGCTTTCTACCACAGTAATTTCGGCATATTTAGATAACGACTCCACAAAATCACTCCCGTTATCATCTCCTAATTTTACATAGGCAATTTTCTCTTTTTCAAGACTTTTTATCGGAAGTATTTCGTTACTATTTTTTAAAACCGTCAAGGCGTTTTGCATCAACCTGTAGTGCAATGCCTGGTCTTCTGCTCTGTTCAGCTCTGCTACCAGATTATTGGTATCAATAGGAGTATAATCATTAAGACCTGCTTTATATTTATAGCTTAAAATTTTTCTTACTGAATGCTCTAATCGTTTTTCAGAGAGTTTTCCGCTAACCAACGCTTCTTTGAATTTCTCAATAGCCAGCGGTACATTCTCTGGGAAAAGCAAAATATCATTCCCGGCCAAAAAAGCTTCTAAATCAATCTCACCAGGGCTTTTAAAATTACTGGCTCCTTTCATGTTCAGCGCATCTGTAAAAATAAGGCCTTTGAACTTTAGTTTGTCTTGTAACAAATCGGTTACTATGCTTTTAGAAATAGACGACGGATATCCGCTTCTATGCTCTAAGGCCGGTACATTCAAATGAGCCACCATTACGCTTGCCAGACCACTCCGAAAGAGTTTTTTATATGGATAAAGCTCGACTTGATTCATTCGCTCAATAGAATGATTTAGAGTTGGCAAAGTATGATGAGAGTCTTTGTCGGTATCTCCGTGTCCCGGAAAATGCTTAGCCGTAGCAAAAACCCCTTCGCTTTGGAGTCCTTTGGTCAAAGCAATGGCTTTGTATGTCACATTTTCAGGATCTTCACCAAACGAGCGATTGCCGATAATCGGGTTAAGCGGATTAGTATTCACATCCACCACTGGAGCAAAATTAAAATGAATCCCCATACGCTTGCTATGTTTACCCATACGACTGCCTACCTCTTCTATCAACTGTAAATCTTCAATAGCTCCCAAGGTCATATTCCACGGAAAAGCATACGTAGAATCTAATCGCATAGCAAGCCCCCATTCGGCGTCAATCCCAACAAACAACGGAATCTGTGCATGAGTCTGAAAACGACTGGTGAGGTTTGCTTGGCGTACAGGTCCGCCTTGAAAAAAGATAACCCCTCCTATTTTTTGATTGATGATAAGCGAATCGATACTTCGGGCATGCGCTTCGTTTTTGTTAGAATAAGCTGCAACCATAAAAAGTTGACCTATTTTTTCTTCAAGGCTCATCTGATTATACAGGCTATCTACCCAGCTTTTTTGTGTATCGGTCTTTGGAAAGAAATAATTGATTCTATCAGAGAGGGACTCTAAAGAATCACTCAACGAATCAAAAGAAGTATTATATTCTGTAATCGGAGAACTAAATGTTAAGCGTGATTTATCAAAACCAATAGCGACAAAAACGCAAGCACAAAGTAAAATAGCAATTATATAACGCATATATGAAAAGTCAGTGATTAGTGGTTTAGCAGGTGTTTTTTTGTAATTAAGTCTCAAAAATAAAAAAACCGATGTAATTACAAAAATGATTAACGCAATGTTAGGGGTTTTGGTATAAGAAAAATGCCTTATGGGCTAAACAAGACATTTTTAAGATAGTTTGAAAAGAATTGGTTATTTAAAAAACCTGTTGTGCCAACTCTCATGGGCGGGAACTTCCCAGAAATCTTTAAATTCGCCAACTGTATTTACCAAATTATTAAACACGATAGTGTCTTTGTTTACGGCTTTTTCTTTGGCTATTTTTTTAAATTCTAACAAGGGTTTATAGGCAATAAACTCCCCGGTTTTGTAGGTAACATTCATTTTGTCAAGTAAATCTACTTCGTATCTTTGTTCTAATTCTTGAATAAAACGCACCGAGCTATCTATAGAACACCCTGAAGCGGCATACATCTCTTGATTGACAGCCAATATAATAAAGCGATTATATCGCGTAGTAAACGATGCCTGGAGCTCGTCGGCGTGAGCCACCCACTGCTCTACAAAGTTTTGCAACTCGTTTTCGATTTGTTGCATTTCCTGGTCAGAAAACTTTCGGTTGGATTGGTATATCCAAATACGGGATTCGTCGGGTAAAGTATCAAAAGGGATAAACATATTTCTAAATAATTTTAAGCGGTTATCATTAGCTACAAATTTAAGGAATTTAATCCTCAGCCAAGAAGGTTCTAAGACTATTATGTCTCATTTAACTACTTTTAGAATATCTTACAGCTTGGTAATTTTATCAAGAAGAACAAAGTCTGCCATCACCATAGCAGCCATAGCCTCAACAATAGGCACAGCTCTGGGCACCACACAAGCATCGTGCCTTCCTTTTCCTTGTGTTTCTACTAAATTCCCTGCCTTATCCAGAGCCGTTTGCTTTTGCATAAGGGTCGCTACAGGTTTAAAAGCTACCCGAAAATAAATATCCATTCCGTTTGAAATACCTCCTTGAATGCCTCCTGAAAGATTCGTTTTTGTACTTCCGTCGGGGTTAAAAAGGTCATTGTGCTGAGAACCTCTCATTTGTGTAGCACAAAAACCACCTCCGTATTCAAAACCTTTTACGGCATTTATCGAAAGTATTGCTTGACCTAAAACAGCATGAAGTTTGTCAAAGACAGGCTCTCCTAACCCAATGGGTGCCTTTCGAATAACACAAGTAATGGTTCCTCCTACTGTGTCGCCTTCTTTTTTAATTTCTTTAAGATAGGTCTCCATTTTTTGAGCTGTTTCCAGATCAGGGCATCTGATGTCGTTGGATTCGGTAAGCGAAAAATCAAGTTCTTGATAGGGTTTGTCTATATAAATTTCTCCTACACTCGAAACAAAAGCGTTGATTTCTATTTCAGGAATCAGTTGTTTGGCAATAGCACCTGCCACTACCCTACTGGCCGTTTCTCGGGCTGAGCTTCTGCCTCCACCTCTATAATCTCTGATTCCGTATTTTTTTTCATACGTAAAATCAGCATGAGATGGTCGGTAGATATCTTTGATGTGTGAATAATCTTGAGGCTTCTGATTAGTATTTTCGATGATAAACCCAATGGGAGCTCCGGTGGTTTTTCCTTCGAAAACTCCACTTAAAAATTCGACTACATCTGCTTCTTTACGTTGGGTAACCAGTTTTGATTGCCCGGGTCTTCGTCGATCTAACTCCTGCTGAATGGCTTCAAAATCAAGAGTCAATCCGCTGGGGCACCCCTCTATGATTCCGCCCAAAGCTTTTCCGTGAGATTCCCCAAAAGAAGTAAGTTTGAATATTTTTCCGAAAGAGTTCCCCATACTAATTATCTTCCGTTATGGGTTTGGGTAAATATACCGCTCTATCTATGGTTTCAAACGAGAAAGTTCCGTCTGATTCAAGGTAGTATCTAATTAAGAGCTGTCCTCCCATTCTGCTGTTATCAAAATCGGCCAAAATCCATCTGTGGTTTAAAAATTCTGCTCGGCTAATCACATACGGATCTTCTGGTGCATCATAACCCACGAGCGTATTTCCTCCTCTTACATGGTTGAGGTTGAGTATTGAATCTCTTATTTTTTCGATATTATGATTTTCAAAATAACGATCTACATAATCTTGAGCCGAATAATTTCCTGCCAAGGTGTAATGAGACATCCTGAACATTTGCACTTCGAGTGAATCTATAATGGCTTGTTTTTCTGTGGCTTTTAGTTCTTTTTTTTGATTTTGCTTGTTTTCATGTTGGGCTTTTTTGGTAAAATACATATAAGTAAATACGTTAATCATTACCGCAAAAATAAAGAGGTATAAATAAACCTTTTTCATAATATTTTCTATTTTTTTTAAATTTCTACAACCAAATTATCATAAGCTACAAACACATTCTGGGGCAGGTTTTTCTGTACTTCTTCGTGAAAACCAAGCATAGGGCTGATGTGTATTAAATAGGCTTTTTCAGGCTTTACTCTTTCAATAAAATCAAGCGCTTCTTGCAGCGAAAAGTGCAAGTCGTGATGCTCTTCTCTTAGCGCATTGACTACCAAAACCTTTGCTCCTTTGATTTTTTCTTCTTCAGCTTCAGCAATAGTTTTAGCATCTGTGATATATACAAAATCTTTAATCCTAAAGCCAAAGATAGATAAACTTCCGTGCATTATATTGATCGGAACAACCGAAGTCTCACCAATAGTAAAGTTTTGGTTTTCTTTAATCACAAATGGCTCAACCTCTGGAGCTCCGGGGTAACGGTTTTTGGTTTCAAAAACATAATCAAAACGCCTTTGAAGCGAGTCAAGCACTCTCTGATGCAAGTAAATCGGGAGTTTGCCTTGCATATGACAAAACGGACGAATATCATCAATCCCGGCCGTATGGTCGGCGTGCTCGTGTGTAAACAAAATTCCGTCGAGCTTAGTGCAACCACAAGTGAGCATTTGTTGCCTAAAATCGGGTCCGCAGTCAATTACATACGAATAATCATCCCAAGTAACCCAAACAGATACCCGTAGTCGCTTGTCTTTAGGATCACTGCTCAAACATACAGGATGCTGGCTTCCTATGATGGGAATTCCTTGTGAAGTACCGGTGCCTAAAAAATATATTTTCAAATCAAATTGTTATAATTATTCAACAAATTTAAAAACTATTCTTTTATAAAGAGCCGTTAAATTCGTAAGTTTGCAAAAATAAACATTTTAAGCATTTTTTTATGTTGGAAGAGGAAATCATTCTCAAAGGCGACAGAAAAATAGAGTCCATTCCCTCTATTGAAGACAAGGCCCTCCGAATTAATTTAAATCACGACATTTACGGAACATTTGCCGAAATTGGCGCAGGTCAAGAAACCGTTAGACATTTTTTTAGAGCAGGTGGCTCTTCAAAAACTATCGCAAAAGCTATGTCTGCTTATGACAAAGATTTTAGTGATGCTATTTATGGCGTTGAAGGTGATGCTCGTTATGTAACAGAGTCACGACTAAAGAAAATGCTCTCACACGAAATTCGACTCATAGAGCATCGTCTGGATAGGGTCAAACATCCGAATAAATTATTTTTTAGTTTTGCCAATACCGTAGCAACCATTGACTTTGCCAAACAATTCAAAGGGCACGGTTGGGTAGGCATCAGATATCAAATTGAGCCTGATCAAAAATATAACGAAATCACGCTTCATGTACGCTTTAACGAAAATGATGTTCACCTTCAGCAGGAAACTCTCGGGGTATTAGGAGTAAATCTTATTTACGGAGCTTTTTATAAGTACAACAAGCCTAAAAAGCTGCTCAAATACCTGTATGATCATTTGCACAAAGACCAGCTAGAAATCGACACTATCAACTTTTCGGGTCCACTCTTCAAAGATGTAGATAACAGACTGATGAGTTTGCAACTCGTAAGAAACGGAATGACCGAAGCTGTTATGTTTAATCCGGAAGCCAAAAATATTTTGCCTGCCAACGTACTTTACAGAAAAAACATACTGGCCCTTAGAGGGAGCTTTCGCCCTGTAACTAAGGTGAATATGGATATGTATAAAAAATCCTACGAAATGTTCTTACAAGAAAAGAAAGTGGATAAAGAAAACACCTTTGTCGTTTTTGAAATCACACTTTCTAATTTGCGTTCGGAAGGAGAAATTGACGAAAAAGACTTTTTGGACAGAGCCGAACTCCTTTGCTCGTTGGGACACAACGTGATGATATCTAACTTCCAAGAATATTATCGCGTGGTAGAGTATTTCTCTGAATTTACCAAAGCCCGAATGGGAATTGTTATGGGAGTTCCGAATCTTATTGAGATTTTTGACGAGAAATATTACAGACATCTCTCAGGAGGCATATTAGAAGCATTCGGAAAACTATTTTTTAGAGACCTAAAAGTTTTCTTATATCCAATGATTGACGAAGAAGACGGAAGCATCATTACTTCAGAAAACCTAAAAGTACACCCAAGAATGAAAGAGTTATACAAGTTCTTTAAATTCAACGGAAAAGTACTTGATATTACGGAATACGAAAAAGAAAACCTCAATATCTTTTCAAGACAAGTGCTAAAAATGATTGTAAACAAAGAAAAGGGTTGGGAAAAAATGTTGCCCGAAGGGATTGCCGAACTCATCAAAAAAAATCACCTCTTTGATTACGAAAGTTAAGACGATAAAAACATTATAAATGCATCTGCATAATCATCTAAACTCCAAAGACATCTTTGGAGTTTTTTGTGGTAATCTGTGCTATTTCTTCTAGCGAAACTCCGTAAAGCTCTGCCAGTTTTTGTGCTACATGGATGATATACGAACTTTCGTTTGGTTTGCCTCGATACGGAACAGGTGCCAGATAGGGCGAATCGGTTTCCAAAACAATATGCTTCAAATCAACTTGATTGAGATACTGATCTATTTTTCCGTTTTTAAAGGTTACTACTCCGCCAATTCCGAGTTTCATGTTGAGCGAAATGGCTTGTTGTGCCTGCTCGAAACTTCCAGTAAAACAATGAAAAATTCCGAACAAATCATCTGATTTTTGTTCTTCCAAGATTTCGAACACTTCGTCAAATGCTTCTCTGCAATGAATCACAATGGGTAGTCTATATTGTTTAGCCAAAGCAATTTGATGACGAAAAGATTCCTGTTGGGCTTTCAAGTAAGTTTTATCCCAATACAAATCAATTCCGATTTCCCCGATGGCATAAAATTTTCTTTGGGTCAGTTGTTTTTCGACCAGAGCCAACTCTTCAAGGTAATTTTCTTTGGTAGAAGTTGGATGCAAACCACACATTAAAAACACATGTTCAGGATAGTTAGCTTCCAATTCATACATCGAAGCCACATAAGAACTATCAATAGCCGGAATAAAAAACCTATTCACCCCAACCGATAAAGCTCTTTGCATCATAGCTTCTCTATCTTCCGAGAATTGCTCACTGTATAAATGCGTATGCGTATCGGTTAAGCCTTTCATGATTATATTTTTTCAGGGGTCACTTTTAATAATTTAAGGTTGTAATCTATTTACTGATAAATTAAATATTTGGCTCGAGTTTGCCCGAATTGGGTTAAATCATCAGCCCAAGTCTTTCTGATTTGGTCTTCAGATAGCCCTTGCTCTATTTGTTTTTGCAATTGTTTGGTTCCCGCTAATTTCACGAAGAAGTTATTAAAAAACCGCGTTTTATCCTGCGTATTGTTATAGGCTTCTATTAGCCATTTGAGTTCTAATCGGCTAACGTTTTCTGTTTGAGTTAAATCTCTTCCAAAACATTCTTTTCCGTTGTGCACCGGGTCTTTGGCACCTAAATTTGGTTTAGGCGTAAAAGTAAAATCCATATTATTTAAAAATGGCGAACCAAAAATTTGGAATTGTTTGTCTGTCCCGCGCCCTACACTTACGTTGGTTCCTTCAAAAAAACACAGACTCGCATACAGGTTGATTGACTTATCGTTCGGCAAATTAGGCGATGGCAGTACCGGTAAGCTATAAGGCATATCACGGGTATAGTTCACACAGGCTATCACAGTTAAATCACACTGAATTCCGTTTTTGAGCCATTTTTCTCCATTAATCATTTTGGCATATTCTCCGATAGTCATTCCGTGAAGCACCGGAATCGGGTGCATACCTACAAAACTGGTGTTTTTCATTTCAAGAGTTGGCCCATCAACAATACTACCATTAGGATTTGGTCTGTCTAAAACAATTAGCGGAATATTATTTTCGGCACAGGCTTCCATCAAATAATGTAACGAAGAAATGTAGGTATAAAACCTTGCTCCTACATCCTGCAAATCAAAAACCATGATGTCAATTTCCGAAAGTTGCTCTTTGGTTGGTTTCTTATTACTACCATAAAGCGAAATGATAGGCAATCCTGTTTTAGTATCTTTCCCGTCTTTGATGAGTTCGCCTGCATCGGCTGTTCCCCGGAATCCGTGTTCAGGTGCGAAGATTTTTTGAACATTGAAGCCATAATGGATGAGATAATCTATCAGATGTTCATAAGAATATCCTACAACTTGTCGTTCAGCTTCTCCTAATTCATATTGGTTTTTAACTTCTTCTAATAAAACTATTCCAGTTTGATTGGTAAGGATTCCGATTTTTTTATCTTTTAAAAGAGGAAAGTGTTCAGAAAAATTATTAGCTCCCGTTCTAAATCCTTCAGAATGTAATTGTTTATTGCTTTCGTTAATGTTTTGTGCATTACAAGCAAAAGAACTAAGCAATATAACAACCGGCAACAGATTTTTAAGTATAAAATTCATGATTAATTATCTTTAAGTAATTTGTCTATAAAGCAGATGCTCACTAGTAATCTAAAACTATTCCAACTTTTACCAGATACCCTAAAAAAACTCCGTTGAAGTTTATAGGTCTCAACGGAGTTGTGGATTAGTTATAACAAATTATAGTGGAATATTTCCGTGTTTTCTCTTCGGAGTATCTACCACTTTGTTTTCGAGCATAGCAAAACCTTTAATCAACTTTCGACGGGTCTGATTTGGCAAAATCACCTCATCAATAAACCCTCGGTGAGCAGCTTTGTAGGGTGTTGCAAATTTTTGTGCATACTCTTCTTCTTTTTCTAATAGTTTGGCCGCCGGGTCTTGGGCTTCAGAAATTTCCTTTTTAAAGATAATCTCTGAGGCTCCTTTGGCTCCCATCACCGCAATTTCGGCTGTTGGCCAAGCAAAGTTCAGATCGGCTCCGATATGTTTCGAATTCATCACATCATAAGCACCTCCGTATGCCTTACGGGTAATTACTGTTACTTTGGGAACCGTAGCTTCAGACAAAGCATAAAGTAGTTTAGCTCCGTGAACAATAATTCCGTTCCACTCTTGATCTGTTCCTGGCAAGAATCCTGGAACGTCAACCAACACCAAAAGCGGTATATTAAACGCATCACAAAAACGAGTAAAACGAGCGGCTTTGGTCGAGCTATCCACATCGAGACAACCTGCCAAAAACATCGGATTATTAGCTACAATACCGATGCTCCTTCCGCCTAAGCGAGCAAAACCAACTACGATATTTTCAGCGAAATTTTTATGAATTTCAAAAAACGAATCTTCATCGATAATGTGCTCGATGACTTGTTTCATATCATAGGGCTTATTCGAGCTATCGGGAAGAATCGTATCCAACTCATAACGGTATTCATCTGTGGGCGTATAAGGCAAATCAAGTGGTAATTCTGTGTTGTTTTGAGGCAAATAGCTCAATAGTTTTTTTACATCTTCTAAGCACTCAATATCATTGGCAGAAGTAGTGTGAGCCACTCCCGATTTGGTTGAGTGAGTCGAAGCTCCGCCGAGCTCTTCAGAAGTCACTACCTCATTAGTTACTGTTTTCACTACGTTAGGCCCGGTAACGAACATATAGGAAGTATTCTCGACCATCATCGTAAAATCAGTCATGGCAGGCGAATAAACCGCACCTCCGGCACAAGGGCCCATAATAGCAGAAATCTGCGGAATCACTCCCGAAGCTTGAACATTTCGGTAAAAAATATTAGCATAACCCCCGAGCGAACGAACTCCCTCCTGAATCCTAGCACCGCCCGAATCATTCAGACCAATCATCGGAGCTCCTACTTTAACCGCCATATCCATTACTTTACAGATTTTTTCTGCGTGAGTCTCTGATAGCGAACCTCCAAAAACCGTAAAATCTTGTGCAAACACATAGACCAAACGTGCGTTTATGGTTCCGTAACCTGTAACAACACCGTCTCCTAAATATACTTCCTTGTCTAATCCGAAATCTTTGGTTCTGTGGGTAATGAACACCCCGATTTCTTCAAACGAACCTTCGTCTAATAAATATTCGATTCGTTCTCTGGCTGTTAATTTCTTTTTAGCGTGTTGAGCGTCGATTCTTTTCTGACCTCCACCCAGTAATGCTTCAGCCTGTTTGGTTTCTAATACTTTTATTTTATCGTTCATAGTTTTTATTCCTTGTAAAGTTGCGAAGTCGCATTTTTTATTTTTTTTTATTTTTTAAAAAAGCTATCCAAATAGTGCCAAAACTTGATATAATCATCCCGAAAGTTACAAGATTCATTTTCTTTTCTGTAAAAAACGAAAATAAAATAGCAGAAACTGTAATAACAGTTATTATTACAATAAAATAATAACCAACTTTTGTTTCTAAAAAGGACGACCTTTTAATAATATTTGTTTTTTTATATTCTAATAAGTGTTGTTCCAAGTTTTTACAAAAAAATTCAAAATTTTGGCTGTCACAAAAATTATTATTTGAACTAATATTCAATCTTTGTCTATTATTAAAATTTATTCTTAATGAAGCTCCACTTATATAATTTATTTTAAAGCTTTTTATATTTTCAAAATATATAGTTTTCTTGTTTTGATATTCAAACTTATCTTTAAATATTATAAAATCTGATTTTTTTACTATTATTTTTCTTACTCGATAAAAATAGATAACTGTTAATAACAGTCCAACTAAAATTGAAATTATAGGCTGTTTTATTAAAATTTTAAATATATATATTGTAACAAGTAATATTAAAATACTTGATACTAATAGAATAAGTAAATCAAGAGGTTTGGTATATTCGACATCTAAATGTTTTTTCATTCGCTTTTTTTAGCTGGGCAACCTCACTACTTTTTTATCTTCTAAATATTGTTTAAAAGCCACAAGGGCTGCAATTTCTGCCTCTTTTGTGATTTCTTCTTTAAGCAAATCAGCACTATAGTATTTCTTTACAAAATGCGTATCGAAATCTCCACTTCTGAAAGCTTCGTGTTCAAAAACGAATTTTCCGAAAGGAAGCGTTGTAAAAATCCCTTCCACTTTATAATCTTCAATAGCTTTGAGCATTAGTTGTAACGCTTCGTCTCTATTTTTTCCGTAGGTAATTAGTTTTGCCAACATCGGGTCGTAATAAATCGGAACATCCATTCCTTGTTCGATTCCGTTATCTACTCGAATTCCTTTTCCTTTCGGAAGCTCATAAACCGATAGATACCCAATACTTGGTAAAAAGTCATTCATCGGGTCTTCCGCATATACACGAAGTTCTAAAGCGTGTCCTGTGATGGCTAAATCTTCCTGCTTGATAGGTAGTACTTCGCCTCTTGCCACTCTGATTTGCATCTCAACCAAATCTACTCCTGTAATCATTTCTGTTACCGGATGCTCCACTTGCAATCGGGTATTCATCTCAAGGAAATAGAAATTTTTGTTTTCGTCCAACAAAAATTCAACAGTTCCTGCTCCGACATAATCACAAGCTTTGGCTACTTTTACAGCTGCTTCTCCCATCGCTTGCCGAATTTCAGGAGTAAGTACAGCAGAAGGTGCTTCTTCAACCACTTTTTGATGACGACGTTGGATGCTACATTCTCTTTCAAACAGGTGAACTACGTTTCCGTGCGTGTCTGCCAATACTTGAATTTCGATATGTCGTGGAAAGCCTACATATTTCTCGATAAAAACAGAACCATCTCCAAAAGCTGAAGTTGCCTCAGAAATCGCTCTTTGCATTTGCGTTTCAAATTCTTCTTTGTTTTCTACTACACGCATCCCTTTTCCTCCACCTCCTGCAGAAGCCTTTATCAGAATCGGGTACCCGATTTCTTGAGCTATCTGTCTGGCTTTTGCTACATCTGTAATGGCTTCGTCCAATCCAGGAACCATCGGAATGTCATAGGCTTTAACAGCTTCTTTGGCGGCCAGTTTGCTTCCCATCATCTTAATGGCTTTTGAGCCAGGGCCTATAAAAGTGATTCCGTTTTGTTCTGCTTTTTCGGCAAAATCAGCATTTTCTGATAAAAAACCATATCCGGGATGCACAGCATCTACTCCGAGTTGTTTACATACTTCGATGATTTTATCTCCTAACAAATACGATTGATTTGACGGAGCTTCTCCTATAAGTACTGCCTGATCGGCAAATTTTACGTGAGGTGCATTTCTATCTGCCGTAGAATATACTGCTACGGTTTTGATGCCCATTTTTTGAGCGGTTCGCATTACTCGAATTGCGATTTCTCCTCTATTGGCTACTAATATTTTTTTCATATGCCCCTAACCCCAAAGGGGGATTTATTTTTTTATGTTCAATTATTGGTTACATTATCCTCTCTCAGAAAGCCCCTCCTTTGGAGGGATTGGGAAGGCTTTACTCAAACTCAATAAGTAGTTGACCTTTATCTACGGCTTGCCCTTTATTTACTACGATAGATTTTATTATTCCCGCTCTTGGCGAAGTGAAACTATTCTCCATTTTCATGGCTTCGAGAATCAAAAGATTATCACCTTCTTGCACTTCTTGTCCTACTTCGACACTGATTTCCAAAACCAATCCCGGCATGGGTGCTTTGATGGCATTAATCTGCTTGGCAGCTCCAACTTCAAAGCCCATTTCTTTGATAAGTGAATCCAAAGAATCAGCAAGGTGTACTTCGTAGGTAGTTCCGTTTACCTTTATGGTATACTGTTTAGAAAGAAAATCACTTTCTGATATTTCGGCTTGATAAGGAAGATTGTCTTTGAGAATATGAAATTTAGCATCGCCTACAGAAACGGCATCTAAATCCTCGATCGAGGTATTGGTTAAATCAAAAGAATCGGTATTGTTTACCGTAGCTTTGTATTTAGTCATAGTGATTAAATTATAAAAAGTAGTAAAATTAAAAAATCCCGAGCAAAGTTCGGGATTTTTTGATAAGAAGTTATAAAAACTTTTCAACTTCGGCTTTTAGTTCTTGTAGTGTGAATGCTCTTTCGTAAAACCTTCGTTGATTTTTGTTGTAAATCAATGTGCTCGGAATAGCTCCTGACCAATGTGGGTCAACTCTGGGAATCCAGCTATTGAAGTCAGGGTCATTAAGCAACACAACTTCTGAGCGAATATCATGTTCCTGAATAAACGGAAACAAACGAGAATCCACTTGATTTGGCGAGTCTAACGTAACCAACAGCACATTTACTCCTTTATGCCTGTAAGTGGTATTTATAGATTCGAAATAAGGCAATTCTTCTACACAAGGTTGGCACCAGGTAGCCCAAAAATTAATCACATACACCTCTTGGTCTTGAATATGGAGAAACTTTTCAAAGTTATCAAAGTTATATGATGGCACTTCTATTTGGTCATGTTTGTACACTTCCAGAGTAGTTGCGTTTACTTTATCTCTTATGGTTGAATTATCTGTTTTGCAAGACAAGTTTATACTAGCAATTAGGCTTAAAAATAAAAAATGACTTATATTAAGTTTCATCTGTTGTTTATCGTTTTTTGAATGTTCAGACGTAATTTGCTTATAACATTTTTGGTTGGTATCAACTTAACTGTTATGGCTCATTTCATAATAGATTCTGATTTACTTCAAAAATAAGCACGAAATTTTAATTGCTATCTATAATTAACAGAACTTTAAAGCCTATTTTCCGTCTGCAAAATCCTGCAGATACGAAAATCTCGGCGTTAGTTTTCCGTTTTCAGTAATTTTTGCTCTTTGCAAGATACCATCTTTGTCTTGGTTAAAAAAAGCAGGTATTACGTGTTCCATAAACATTTTGCCAAAACCCTCGCTGGCATCTTTTGGTAACTCACAAGGCAGGTTGTCTACCGCCATAACCGTGATGGCTGCCGGATGCGTATAGCTCACTTCTTTTTCTTCGGAAGGGTGATAGCCATAAATAGGCTCTGCTATGGTTGAGGGGCGAAGCGTACAGGCGATCGGTCCGTTAATATCACACGAAACATCACCTACTACTTTGAGTTTGTTATCGTGAGCCCTAAGCATTTCTTTGGTTAGAATATGCGGCCCTTTATCGTCATAATAATGCCCGGTAATGAGCATATCGGCTACTTTGGTAAACTTCTCAAAATCAGTTTTATATTCAGCAGGGTTACTATATAGGTCGGGTTTACCCAAAACCTGATTGTCTTTTCGCTTATAATAATCTACCACTCCGATTTTTACATAAACAGGTCTGTCGTATGATTTGGTTAAGAAATCATCAACCGACACTTCTTTGACTTTACATCCGTCGAGAATATCTTTTGCTCCTTGTGCTACTTTTCCGCTTTCTCCGGTCAGTATGATTTTGATAGGCGGAAGCTGATGTCTTTTTAGAGCTGATATAAGAGCTTGTTGGTCTGTTAAAGTTTCTGCTTTAGGCAAATTAAACAATTCAAACTTGAGACCGAATGCTCTAAAGGTGTTGTATGCTCCTACTACTCCGGCATAATACCCAAACCCGATAAGGCGCTTGTTATTGGCGTTTACTACCGTTTCGTGATCATACAATTCTATGTTTTTTTGCAAAACAGCTTGAAGCAATGCTCTATTATAAGGCTGCTTTTTGATGGTATGTGAAAAAAAGAAATATTTTTTGTTGGGCACTAAAGCATCGACCGGCACCTCTTTGACACCCAAAAACACATTGGCGTCCGATACGTTTTGAGCAACCTCAATTCCGTTACTCTTATAATCATCATCTGCAAACACACGAAGATCTGAAGATTCTACCACAATTTGAGCTTGTGGATATTTTTCTAAAAACAACTTGGCTTTTTCAGGCGAAAAAACTACCCGTCTGTCTGGCGGAGTTTTTCGCTCTTTGATAAGAGTGAATTTCATGGGATAAAGCTTTAAAAAACGAACGCAAATATAAGCAATTTTAAGGGCTAAAGCTAATAGAGCAATACCCCAGCAAATTTCATTATATAGTCATTCCTTAACAAAACCGTTTTTCTAATTGATTTTTAAAAATAGCTTACGAACTGAACTTGTTTAACTTCATCGAACTTCGATTGCGCAGGTTTGCAAATTCGCTTTGTGTTACTGCTTGATTACTGTATGGGTCATCACCTCACCACTTTGCGTTCTGACCTTAACGATGTACGTACCTTGACTAAGCTCTTGCAAATTGATTACCTCGCTATTACCACTCAAAAGCCTTTGCCCAAGCAGATTATACACTTCATACCCTTGCAGGTCTTGTGCTTCGATATGCACCAAACCACGGGTTGGATTAGGGTATAGTTTTAAGGTTTGTTCTTTAAACACCTCGGTGCTTACCCTGGAAAAAACGGTCAAATTGACCACCACTTTCCAGTCTAAATTGACCATCGATTTCGGTGGAAACTGACCACCCAATTCCAGTCCAAATTGACCACCTAAATTTTAGAGTAAAATAGTCATTAAAAACAGTTACTTTTTTTCATGTTGTTAGCCCATACATTCGTACAAAAAAATACGGATTATGGCAAACAAAGTAACAGACATGAGTAAGATTAGAAAAGTAATTAAATTTCATTGTAATGGTAAGAGTAAATTGTTTATTAGCAATTACTTATCACTTTCAAGAAATACGGTAAAGAAATACATTTCTTTATTTGAACTTCTAGGCTTAAGTTTTGAAGCTATTGATGCTAAAACAGATGCCGAACTAGAAGTTTTGTTTTCACAGAATACCGTTGAAACCATAGAACCCAAACTACAAAAGCTTCATGATTTTTTTCCACAAATGGAACGCGAACTCAAGAAAGTTGGAGTTACTATCCAACTCATGTGGGAACGATATATTGCTATACATCCTGATGGCTTTAAGAGTTCTCAATTTAGACATTACTTTAAAATATGGAGTAAACGCGTTAATCCAGTAATGCATATGAATCACAAATCGGGTGATAAAATGTATGTGGACTATGCTGGAAAAACACTTTCTATTATTGAAAAAGATACGGGAGAAATTAAAGAAGTACAGTTTTTTGTTGCCATATTAGGTGCTAGTCAATACACATATGCTGAAGCTTCTATGAGCCAACAGAAAGAAGATTTTGTAGCTTCGGTAGAGAATGCTATGCGTTTTTTTGAAGGCGTTCCAGCAGCAATTGTTCCCGATAATCTAAAGTCAGCCGTAATTAAAAGCAGTCGTTTTGAACCAACCATTAATGAAACCTTAGCCGATTTAGCAGAGCATTACGAAACTACCATATTACCTGCAAGAGCTTACAAACCAAGAGATAAATCATTGGTAGAAGGAGCCGTAAAAATCTTATATCGAAGAATTTATGTGCATCTAAAACAAAAACAGTTCTATAGTTTAGAAGAATTAAACCAACAAATATGGGGTTTATTAGATGCTCATAATCACAAAAAACTCACAGGAAGACCGTATTCTCGCTATGAATTATTTATAGAAGATGAGAAGCAAAAACTACGTCCATTACCTCAAGAGCGCTTTGAAATCAAATACCAATCCTTTGCAACAGTAATGCAAAACGGTCATGCATTATTGAGTCAAGACAAGAGTTATTACAGTGTTCCGTACCAATATGTGAGGAAAAAAGTAAAACTTTTATATACCAAAACTACGGTTGAAATCTTCTATAAATACAACCGAATCGCCATTCATCCAAGAAATTATAAGCCTTATGATTACACGACTGTTGCTGAACATTTAGCCAGCACACATCAGTTTGTTGCCGATTGGAGCGCTAGTCGGTTTATTGATTGGGCAAATAGTATTGACCAAGCTGTAGCGGATTATATCATCCAAATTATTGAAAGTAGAAATCATCCCGAACAAGCTTATAAAAGTTGTTTAGGGATATTGAATTTTGAGAAGAAAGTCGGAAAACAACGATTAATCAACGCTTGTAAACGTGCACTCGATTTTAGGATTTACAGTTTTAAAGCCATCCAAAACATTTTAGAAAACAACTTAGACAATGCTGAAAATGAGCAAGAAGAAGAATTTGAATTACCCAAACACAATAACATCAGAGGCAAAAACTATTACAAATAAATTAAAATCAAATACTTATGAATGAAATCACCACAACCAAAATGAAACAAATGAAGCTTTATGGCATGCATAATGCTTTTAAAACCGCTATCGAAAGCGGAAAAACAGACCACTATACGCTAGACCAGTTTATTGCAATGCTCATTGATGCCGAATGGGATGAACGTCACAATCGTCGCATTGAGCGAAGCATAAAAAACGCTCGATTCCATTACAAATCCAATATTGAAAACATCAATTTTGATGCTTCACGCAATCTGGATAGAAACCAAGTTTTACGATTAGCAGCATGCGATTTTGTTGAGAAAAATCAGAATGTATTAATCACAGGAAGTACTGGAGTAGGTAAAAGTTTTTTAGGAACCGCATTAGGTTATCAAGCTTGCATCCAAGGATATAAAGTCAGTTATTATAATACATCTAAATTGTTCGCTAAGTTAAAAATGGCTAAAGCCGATGGTTCTTATCTGAGAGAATTAGCTAAAATGGAACGACAAGACGTCATTATATTAGATGATTTTGGACTTCAAGCATTAGATAGTCAAAACCGAATTACACTTTTAGAAATCATCGAAGATAGACACAATAACGGTTCCATAATCGTAACTTCTCAAATACCAGTGCAAGGATGGTACGATATAATTGGAGAAAAAACCATAGCTGATGCTATTTTAGACCGGCTCATACATCAATCCCATCGCATTGAATTACAAGGCGAATCTATGAGAAAGAAAAGAGGAATAAACAAAGAGTAATTTTAGTATATTTGAATCACAAATTAACACAAGAAAAAAAGTAGTTCTTAATGAAAAATGGAGGTGGTCAGTTTGCTCCGAAATTAGGTGGTCAGTTTGAATTGGAATTAGGTGGTCACTTTAAATTGGAATTGGGTGGTCAATATCACTGGAATTTGCAATAAACCCACTTGCATTATAATAGCTGACATTGCCTTGGTAATCTTTACGCCATATCAAATCTCCATTATCCGTATCATACTTTAATAAAAACATATTTTTACGTCCTTCCTCTTCTTGTTGCAAATCGCCTGACAAATAAGGCAGGCAATTATTTTCACCAAAACAAGCAGGAGGATTATTATTATTTCCTGCTATTTCAGAAGCTCCATATCTAATACTTACATAAACTCCTCCGTTGTTATCCAAAACCAGCTTATAAGCTGAACGAGAGCCGGTTACCCCCCCCAAAAATTACTCTGCTCCAACGGTAAGTACCATTACAGGTGAAAGAGGTGATAATAATATTGTTTCCTTGAACTCCATTACCAAAAGTGGTTACCTCATTGCTATCTACATGGCTGTCGCCGTGAGCTATTTTGCCTAAAAAATAGTAATTATTGTCTTGATCGGTTACAATATCCCGAATATGTTCAAAATTAAAATTATTGCCCATAGCTCCACTACTTTCACCTTGCATTTTTAAGCTTCCACCACCGTTTTTTGCCCATTGCCATTGGTAGTCTTGGGCTTGTAAGCCAAAAGCCAAAAGCCAAAAGCCAAAAAATAATGTTGTATTGTTGTTTTCATAATCATTGGTTTTAGGCGAATTTGCAAATACGCAGATTTGCAAATTCGCATTGTTTTATTGTTTTATTACTTTACTGGTCATCACCTCACCGCTTTGTGTGGTAACCTTAACGATATACGTACCCTTACTCAAATCTTGCAGGTTGATTACTTCACTAGTACCGCTCAACAGCCTTTGCCCCAAAAGGTTATACACCTCATAGCTTTGCAGGTCTTGCGCTTCTATATACACCAAACCACTGGTTGGGTTAGGGTAGAGCTTTAGGGTTTGCTCTTTAAACACCTCGGTGCTTACGTTCGTACCACAAGGAGTAGCAGCAAGCCTTGCCATAAAAAAATCTGTATAAGAACCATCACTAATGTTATATAAGGTAGGTATACCGTTAGGATTATTTGTAAAAAGGCTATTACGCATAGCACCCCCTACTACATAATTACCGTCTTGGTCTGCCGTTACCGCTGTTAAACCATGATTTCCACCACTACCATAAATATCATGTAGCCCGATAACCTCGCCGGTTTGTTTGTTAAAACGTATCAGGTAAGGATCGTTCCCGTGCCCTGACGGGCGATTTATAGAAAAGTTGTCCCAAACAGTAGAGCGACCATGCGTTGCCAGAGCCACCTCATTGCCGTTAATGGCAACATCATAAGCAAAATAACTTCCTGTTGCAGCTACCGGGTCAATATACCCGCTTGGTGTCTTGCTCCACTGTACCTCACCATCACTATTCATTTTTAAGATATAAGGACGATTACCGGAAACCAGATTAGTAAAAGTATAATCACCAAAAGAAGCACTGTTTGAACTACCTAAATAATATCTACCCCCTATGTAAATATCAGAATTACTATCAATGGCAATATTTGTTATTTGTGAACTACCCGTCCCTGTAAATTCTCTATACCACCAATCCTGTAAATCGTTGGGGTTAAAGGATAATAAATAGGCATAGCTATTACTAGAAGAATCTGTTTCTCCAAAAGTTACCCCGTTAAAAGATACCGAGTAATTAGTGTTATTAGAGCTAGCATAAACCCAACCTGATAAATAATATCTGTTTAAACTTTCATTATAACGGAACGAAGTATTATCAGTAACAGGTATACCCTCTAAAGGTAATAGTAACGGTGTTCCTATAAGGTTACCTGTGGTATTGAACTTCACTAAATAGTATTTTAAATTTTCATCTTCTTCTAACTCTACCGTCAAAGTTCCGTCTAAATGAATACCTTCTCCCAAACCAATAATTGTATGTAAAACGTTATCATTATCTATCTGTAAATCAAATACACGATTCCCAGAAGAATAATAATTAACATTACCCTGATAATCTTTACGCCATACCAAATCTCCGTTATCCGTATCGTATTTTAATAAAAACGCTGATTTTCGACCTTCCTCTTCTTGTATCAAATCGCCTGTCAGATAATAGGGCAGGCAATTATCTTCGCCAAAACAGATAAAAGGCTGATTATCTGCTCCAGTAGTATTGCCAAATAAACTGACACTTACATAAACCCCTCCCTCATTATCCAAAACCATCTTACTGGATGAACGAGAGGAAGTTACCATCCCCCCCCCAATTACTCTGCTCCAACGGTATGTACCCTCACAGGTAAAAGAAGTAATAAGAATATTCCTACTTCCAACAGTTGGTGAACCAAAAGTAGTTACTTCATTCCCATCTACATGACTGTTACCATGCGAAATTTGACCTAAAAAATAATAATTATTATCTTCGTCGGTTACAATATCCTCAATATGTTCAAGAGTAAGACCATTATTATTATTATTGTTTATTTGGCTTCCACTATCTTCATGTTGCATCCGTAAGTTTCCACCACCGTTTTTAGCCCATTGCCATTCATAATCTTGCCCTATACAGAGAATAGAGAATAGAGAATAGAGAACAGAGAGTAATGTTATTTTGTAGTTTATTGTTATCATAATCAATAGTTTAGTGTTAATAAAAAGCTAAAAGTAATAAAAACAATGCTAAAGCACAAAGCTTTAGCATTGTTAATTATCTTTTAAAGTTATTTTTTAATTAGTTTTTGGTGCAATACAGTCTTGCTGTCGGCTTGTAACGTAATGATATAGGTGCCTGTAGGCAAGCCTGATATATCTATCGGCAAGCTACCACTATGGGCATCAAGAATGATTTCACTTACCAAACGCCCCTCCAAAGTATATACCTTAAGCATTTCTGCGTTTTGGTATTCTGTTCCCAAATCATAGCTTACCGCTGCCAAAACAGCAGAAGGGTTCGGCATTACACTCAAAATCGCCCTGCTACTCTCCATTATATCCAGATTCATACCTTCAGGTAATAGCTTATAAAAACTGATCATTGGGAAATGAACCGGCGCAAGAGTAATACAACGATCTTCAACTACACTAATCACCAAATAATCATCACCGCCCGTAAAGCCCGGGTTGGGCGTAAAGATTAGTGGAGCAAAGTTATATGAGCCTCCCGGAGGAATCGTAACACTAGCCGGGCTGTAGGTGCCATAACCGTTAAAGCTGCTGAAGTTTACGGTAATGGTTGTGCCATAAGCGTTAAGAATCACTCCATATAACTCATAAAAATCTTTTTGTTCTTTTATAGCTTCAATTCCATAATCCAACTTGCAAGGCTCAACCTTACACTCCTCTATATCCGGGGTGATATAAGCAAATCCTGTTTCATGCATACATCCTTGATCCTCGATAATAAGTTGATAAACTCCTGCCTGATTAACCATCAACGGGTCTATAATTCCTGGACCTCCCTGCACATTCACATCATTGATAAGCCAACTGTGGTTATCATACGAGCCTTGAGGGCCTATGATATAAGGCTGAGGATCCATGTCCCATATACACATATCAAAACAACCGGTCGGGAAAATCCATATTGATTTTCCGGGGTCTTCCGGTATAGAGATTTCAGCCGTTACCTCACAACCCGTAGGGGCAACATAAGTTACCTGATAAATACCTCCAAACAGCGCATGGGTAGAATCATCGCTTGTGCCGTTGCTCCAATAGTACTCTCCGGGTTGTACATTCATTACAAAAACCTTTACCGTATAAGGGCTGCACAGCTCCAAAGCATAATCAAGCAATGGCGTGATTAGCTCCTCGTGGGCCGTTAGCGTAAAGACGGCTTCGTTTCCGCAGGTCGGTGCATCTGCCGGCTCTACATACAGCCTGTATTCATACGTACCTGCTGCCCAGCCAGGAAGCAGGTTCTCTACCTCGATTGTCAGCGGCGTAGTGTCGCTCAAAACACCATGAGCACCACTCATCGGGTTGCCGTTCAAAAACCATTGGCGTTTCAGATTGTTATCTGTAATTTCTCCTTTTATGGTCGTCGAATCACCATAGCACAAACTGCTGCTACCCGAAATAGTAACAGACGGACGCAAACGGATGTTCACATCAACCGGGTTGGCTACCATATCATGGTTCATACAACCCTCAGCATCTATTAATACCGCCCAATACAATCCGCTTTCGGTTGGCGTAAAGCTCGCTCCGGTGCCAACTTCCTGATCACCCTGCATCCAGATATAGCCTGATGGAGTGGAAAACAATGGATCAGGAATATAAACAATAGCCGAGATTGAATCTCCCTCACAGGCAGTTATTGATGTAGGAGAGAAGCTACCGTCAAAACCGTCTGCCTCATTAATTTCAATACCTGTAATTGTATATTCCGAAGTACAACCAAATGGCAAGTGAGCTTTTAAAGTTATGTCATAATCATCTGAATCAGATATATTTACTTCTGTTGTGGCTCCAAAGGCATAAATATAGGTGTCGTCAAAATGCCAGCTGTAGGTCAGGTTGGAGTCATAGCCGATTATGGTCAGCTCAATGGTGTTTTCGACACAAAACGTATCGCCAAGGTCAAATGTGGGCGGGTCAACCGGCTCTAACACTACGGTTTGGGTTACCTCACAATCGGGCATGCCCGGCGAAGACAGTCGTAGCGTATAGGTATAAGTACCGGCTGTTAAGTCCGTAACCGGAAGACTCTGCCCTGAGCCTAAATAAGTACTGCCCTGATAATACGCAAAGGTAATGTCAGCTGTATCAACGCCAAAGGCAGTCGAGTTGTTTAATAATGTAAGATCATAAGTATTGTTAGCATTACACACAACAGCAATATTAAGTTGAGGATCATAATACTTTTCTACCACAATATTAAATGTTATTTCACAGCCGTCATAATTTAACTTTACAAAAATAGGGTGTACGCCTGCCACATCGGTCTTAAAAGTAACGTTCGGAGTACCTTGCCCATTGACAACACTAAGGTGCTGCCCTCCTGTCCAGGTAATGCTGGTCGGAGGAATATTAACAGCAATAGTAGCGGTTATCAGGTCACATTCCCAGCTTCCGCTTAGCTCTGTTATGTCCAGTCCGGCAGGAAGATCACAGTCTCCGTCATCAGGAGGAATGTTATTACACCCTTCAGTAACATAAATCTCATTCGAATAGACCACGCATCCGTTTACATCTGTTAACTCTACATAATAAATTCCCATAGGGTCATTACCTTGTGTAGTATCACTTATCACATAAGAAGAAGAAGTCGCCCCCGATGTAGTATGCAACCATTGCGGTCCGGTAGGTGTCATCTTATACCATTCAAAATCTCCGGTTTGCCCCACTCCGGTAGCAAAGTTAGCATAAAGAGTATGATTATAACTGTCTAAATCACATATTTGCACATGATAGCCGGGAGTAATGTTGATTTTAGTTTCCGGAAACACATTCACACTTTGAGTAATAGAAGGCGAATACAAACAACCATTAGGACTTTCCAGACTAACAGTCAGACTTTGCGTAACATCGGTAGGCGTAGGATTGTTAAAGCCATTCTCGATTTCGTATATACCGCTGGCATTTATAGGACGATAGACCACCATTCCCTGACTAAATTCAAATCGTAAACTTCCATTTTCTACGCTCGGTGTATTTACCGTTACAATTAAGTTATCGTCTTCCGGGCAAACATTACCAATAGGATTCATAGTGAGTACCGGCATTTCATATAATTCAACAGCTACCGGAATAACCTGTGTTTGCCCACAATAGGTTACTTTTAGGAGAAGCTCTCCGGTATTGACACCACTAGATATTTCGTTCCAGTTTATGGTAACGGCATTTTCATTGGCTCCCTCAACAATATTCCCGAAATTGGAGTTGTTCGCATCGCTAATAAGGCTCCATTGTATGTAGTCGGGTACCAGACCATCAAAATCTGCTGTAAACACCGTACTGCTACTCGGACAAAATATATTCTCCAAGGGATTCGTATCATTTGTAATCGTTGGAGCTATCACTGCTTTTGTGATCGTCTGTGTCAGTTCATCCGGCGACCAACAAATTGGGCTACTTTGCGAGCGTCTTTTGATTGTAAGGGTAATAAGGTCCGTTTCCGCTGAATTTCACACTCACAGTTTCCCCGGTATTGTTCCCCTGCAGAACAGCACCGCCCGATGCTTCCCATATTAGTATAGTACCCGGAACGTTATTCTCATAACTATACTGATAGGTAAGGTTTTCGCAGACCTGAAGAGGTCCTTCAACAGTGCCTGTCGGGGTAGGGACATTTATTACATCAATCATAAACGGCTCACTTGTACAACCATCAGGAGGAGTAGCCGTAAGCACATAAGAACCTCCAAGTGGAAAATGATAAGAAAAACTACTTCCAAACGAAGAGGTAACCAATACGCCGTTACGTCGAAGCACCCAATTGACCGGATCACCACTGGCATTATGATAGGTATACGTACCGCTATTGTTACAAAACTCAGTATCATCACCAGTGATTTCTGCTTTTTGGGCTACAGTTACCTGTATTTCAGCATAACCCGAAAAACCCCACAAGGTATTGTAATACGTACATCTCAGAGTATGCGTACCGGGCTGAAGCCCTTTTACAAAGATTTCGTTAGGCTGATCAGTGGTCAGCAAGTCTGATAAACCACTACCATAAACAATACTCCAATTAAATTCTGTAGTAGGCCATTGAGGCAATCTAAACTGATTTTCTTCATCCACACATATCAGAGGGTCTCCTTTAATTATAGCCCTACGGGTTACAACAGGTACTTTTATAGTCGTCATACAACCACAATCTGAATGATAATGTATATACCCAAAACCCTCGCTATAATCAATGTTATCCCAGACTATAGTGGCATAATCTCCCGATCCTCCATCAACTATAGTACCTCCTTCTGCCACCCATTTGCCTCCGCAGGGGTCTTCGGTAGTATAGGTTATTTTATCACCGTCTTCGACCACCACTCCCGGACAAGAGATTATAGGAGAGGGTTCTTCGGTAATAGTTACAAACAGTGAAAAAGTCGATTCGCAACGGCAATAATTAGTAACGGTGAGGGTAACTTCATAAGTCCCCGGATATTGATAGGAATGTTGCGGATGATACACTGATGAGTAGTTTCCATCCCCAAAATCCCAAAGTGCACTTTTTATGCCGATACCGTTCGTAACAGAAAGATTATTAAAAAAAACAGGACTGCCCTGACAAAACTTATCCGCTCCTTCTATTTCAAACTTTGCTGTAGGAGGAGTAATAAACTTTATACAAAAATTAAATTCCTGATACCTTCGGTCTGAATAGACCTTTAGTTTTATAGTGCCTATGTTTTGGGTATCACTCCACTGAATTTTCACCCCATACTCGGGGTCTGTTTCATCATAGATATCCAAAATAGTCCCACCGGTTACTTCCCATTCTACCGTAAGGTCGTCTCCCCAAGTCATACCTATAATATGTTGCCTGACAAAATATTCTATAACACTGCCCTTACAGGCTTTTAAGCACCTGTCAATCACTATTTCTTCGCCTTCTCTTGGCATAGGCTTGGCACAACCAACCATAGGTTCCCATTTCAAGACATAATTAGGGCTGACCGACCATGATGGATAATTTGGATATTGTGCAGAACTCTCTGCCCAAATAAACAAAACTAACAAAGGCAAAGCCTTTTTGAACATCGAAAAAAACCAGCTTTTTTTCGGGGCAGTATTTGCTATACTGCCTGCACTCCAGCCGCTACCGGGGGGACTGCTCTTCTTGAATTTGTAAAGTAATTTCATAATAATAAAATTTAGTTAAACAATATTAATTTTTATAACACTAATCTTGTCCTGCTGAACTTGATTCAGCACATAAAGACCCTGAACCAAGTTCAGGGTGACAAGGGTAGTAAACCTTCAAAACCACACATGGTTTTGCATCATAACACACCTGGTTTTATCCAAAAGCAAGCGTGGTTTTAGCCCAAACCACACCAGGTTTACTACAAAAGCAGGCGTGCTTTTGACACAAGCTGCTTAGACCTCTATTACTTAAATTATTAGTCGCTCTGCACAGATCTTTAACCATTTTTTCT
>CAYPCZ010000028.1:0-28500 GCA_964409345.1 uncultured Flavobacterium sp.
CGCCAGGTTTTCATCCTGGTAACAGGGGTTCGAATCCCCTACGGGCTACAAATTAAAAACAAATTCAATAAAGAAATGGCAAACCATAAGTCAGCTTTAAAAAGAATCAGAAGCAGCGAAAAGAAAAGAGTTCTGAACAGATACCAACACAGAACCACTCGTAATGCCATCAAAGCTTTGCGTTTGGCAACCGATAAAGATGAGGCTACTCAAAAGTTACCTGTTGTAATCTCTATGATTGACAAGCTCGCTAAGAAGAATGTGATTCACTTAAATAAAGCATCCAATTTAAAATCAAAATTAACCAGACACGTATCTGGTTTATAATTGATTAGATTACGTATTCTGAATTAACCTCTGACGAAAATCGTGAATGTTGGTTCGGCTTTTAAATGTCTAAAACTAAAGAAATGTCAAATTTAGTAAAATTCGTCCAAGACGAATTCGTAACAAAAAAAGATTTCCCTGAATTTGCTGCAGGTGATACTATTACTGTTTATTACGAAATTAAAGAGGGAGAAAAAACCAGAACTCAGTTCTTCAGAGGTGTGGTTATTCAGAGAAGAGGAAGCGGATCTACCGAAACTTTTACTATCCGTAAAATGTCTGGTAACATCGGTGTAGAGCGTATCTTTCCTGTTAACTTGCCAGCCCTTCAGAAAGTTGAAGTAAACCAAAAAGGTAAAGTGCGTAGAGCACGTATCTTCTACTTTAGAGAACTTACCGGTAAAAAAGCGAAAATCAAAGAAAAAAGAAGATAATCTCTTTCTCACAGTTATATTAAAGCCTTCACAAATTGAAGGCTTTTTTTATTCTTTGTCAAGAAACTCCTATAATTCTTAGGTATAAAAAATCCGTATAACCATGCAGCTATACGGGTTTTAAAAACAAGTAAACTTAAAATTTATTGCTTAGCAAATTGTAATTCAATAGCAAGACGCACTTCATCACTTACTAAAACGCCTCCTGTTTCTAAAGCTGAATTCCAATTAAGTCCCCACTCCTTGCGGTTTATTTTTCCGGTAAGACTCATCCCGAGTTTGGTATTTCCCCATGGGTCTTTTGCAGTACCTCCAAAATCTACATCCAAAGAAACCGGCTTAGAAATTCCTTTGATGGTTAAATTACCTTCTAATTTTCCGTTTGGGTCAAACGAAGTTGAACTAAAGGTAATTTTTGGATGATTTTCTACATCAAAAAAGTCAGCACTTTTCAAATGCGTATCGCGATCTTCGTTGGCTGTCGAAATCGACGCTCCCTCTCCTTCAAAAGAAATTTTCGCATCTTTAAGGCTATTGTCTGCTGCCTCTATACTTGCGTTATAAATTTCTATTTTTCCTGAAACGTTAGTAAACATCATGTGTTTCACCTTAAATCCGATTTCAGAGTGTGTTGAATCTACTGTAAACTTTTCCATATCAATTGATTTTTTAAATTAATAATTACTTTATCCTGTCATTTGTATATACAAATATATGAATGGAAATCTGTTTTATTACTAATAAAATGTTAAAAAATCTATTTAGTCAAAATAAATCATAGTAAAACCAATCGTTATTACTTAATAAGCCCCATCTTCCCTGCCTTTTTCACCACAAAATCTAAAGCAGCTTCGTATTCGTTAGGAATTTCTCCTTCTAAAATCGCCTCTTTGACCGTCTCTTTTAGAATTCCGATTTCACGTGAAGGTTTGAGATTAAAAATTTTCATAATTTCTTCTCCTGAAATAGGGGGCTGAAAGTTACGCACCTTATCCTTCTCTTCTACTTCTATGATTTTCTCACGGACAATCTTGAAGTTGTTGCGATACTTTTGGAACTTCTTAGGATTTTTGGTAGTAATATCTGCTTCACACAAGGTCATTAAGTCTTCTATGTCTTCGCCTGCATCAAAAAGTAATCTTCTCACCGCCGAATCTGTAACGGTATCTTCTGCAATCACAATCGGTCGAGAACTCATCATCACCAGCTTGGTCACATATTTCATCTTATGATTAAGCGGCATATGAAGTCGGGTAAACAATTTCTTGACCATTTTGCTTCCTACGAACTCGTGTCCGTGAAATGTCCAACCTAACTTTTTATGATATTTCTTAGTCGGAGCCTTACCAATATCATGTAGCAAAGCCGCCCATCTGAGCCAAACATCATAGGTGTGAGGTGCAATATTATCGACAACTTCGAGCGTGTGATAAAAATTATTTTTGTGCGTATGTCCTTCGATTTCTTCTACATTATTCAACGCAGTAAGTTCGGGGAGAATGATATCCAAAAGTCCAGTTTGATATAACAATAAAAATCCCATTGAGGGTTTTTCAGAAAGGAGAATTTTATTGAGTTCTTCTACAATTCTTTCGCCTGAAATGATTTTTATTCGTTCTTTATTTTTGGAAATAGAATGCAACGAATTTTCTTCAATTTCAAAATTTAGCTGTGTAGCAAAACGGATAGCCCTCATCATTCGTAAGGGGTCATCAGAATAGGTTATATCCGCATCAAGTGGAGTTCTGATAATTTTCTTTTCCAAGTCGTCCAGACCACCGAACGGGTCGAGAAGCTCACCATAATTCTTTTTATTTAGCGAAAAAGCCAAAGCATTTATGGTAAAATCTCTTCGGTTTTGGTCGTCTTCAAGAGTTCCGTTTTCAACCAAAGGTTTTCTGCTGTCAAAATTATAGGATTCTTTTCGAGCTCCCACAAACTCGATGTCCATATCCTTGTAGCGAAACATTGCCGTTCCGTAGTTTTTAAAAACCTGAACTTTAGGTTTGTTGGGCAGAAGTTCTGAAACTTTTTGAGCCAATTCAATTCCGCTTCCGACTGTTACAAAGTCAATATCTTTTTTAAAATCTCTTTTCAGGAAGAAATCCCTAACAAAACCTCCAATAACATAACTTTCCAAACCTAAGGATTCAGAAGCTTGAGATACAACATCAAAAATTGGGTGTGATAAGGCTTGTTTGTAATTCATTTTTTATTATACCGAAAATTTACAAATTATTTTATAGAATTTTACCCACTAAAGGGAAACAGATTCTTAAAAAAAGAATGAAAAAACACCGCAAATTCGCAAATTGAATTAAAGATTAATAAACAGTTTCTTGTGAATAATTTGCAGTATAATAAATTATTTTTAACCTTTCAATTTACTATGTTTGACGTGTTAATAGTAAAATGTACCAAATTAAAACTATTTGTTTTTTGTATCTATAATTCTTTTATATTCTAATGACACCAAATTGAAATTTGCTAAAATAGCCAGAGAAAACCCTGATATTTTTAGATAATTCAAACATTGATTATAATGACTTGCATTAAAACACGCCACGGTTTTCACCTCTAATATTATTTTATCACCTACTACAAAATCAGCATAGAACTTATGTTTTAAGGAAGCCTCTTTTGTATTTTACTTCAAACTCTTTTTCTCTTTCAAACGGAATGTTATTTATTTTAAATTCTTACTCTAAAGCATCTTATATATAATTTCAGAAAAGCCTTTTCTAAGGTTTTTATGCATTTCGTACAGTATTCCTACAATTTTATAACTTTCCTATTTGTATAGATAGTCATCTTCCATGTTGAAAAAATTTGCGAATTTGCGGTGTTTTTATTTTCTAATAATCGTAACCCTACTATCCAAAGTTAGTTTTATGATAATCGATGGTTTGTCCATTTTTTTGTCCTGATGCAAATTTACGACATAATCCACACCTTTTATAATCTCGGGGTTGATTTCAGTAAAAGATGTCGGGCTTGGTTCTCCGCTAATGTTAGCAGAAGTCGAAACAAGCGGTTTTTTCATTCGTTCCATTAGATTATAACAGAATGGCTCTTTCACGATGCGCACACCCACCGAATTGTCTTCTGCTATAATTTCAGGAGCAATATTTCTTGGTCTGTCAAGAATCAATGTTGTCGGTTTTTCGGACAAATCCCAAATCTGAAAAGCTGTTTCGGGGATTTCGTTGAAGACCTGATAAAGCATTCTGTCTCCGTTGACCAGAGTAATCATACTTTTGGTTTCATCTCTTTTCTTTAAAGCAAAAATCTTCTTTATAGCTTCTGAATTTGTCGCATCACAACCCAATCCCCAAACTGTGTCGGTAGGATAAAGGATAATCCCTCCGTTTTTGATTGCCTCAAAAGCATTATGTACCTCTTTGTTTAGATCAGACATATTATTGTTCTTTGTTGTCTTCTTCTGTTGATTGAATGGTTTCAGCTTTTGCTGGTTTTTTACTTTCTCTCAGCTCATCATGTATTGATTTGTCCCAAAGTTTTACCCCGGTTACATAGGCTACTCGAGCAATCAAAAAAGCCGCTACTGGTGAAGTGATTAACAAAAAGAAAATCACAGCAAAAACTTTTGTGGTCACAGCAAAATCAGAGAAGTGAAAAGCTGCCGCTCCTAAAATACATCCTACCCCTAATGTGGCTGCTTTTACCGTCACTGAGAGTCGAGTATAAAAGTCCGGCATTCTGTACACACCCAAAGCAGCAATCAGAATAAACAAAGCACCCAGAGTGCTAAATATAATAATTAATATATCATTCATTTTTATCTCCTTTATCTAAATAGTAAGCAAAAGCAATCGTACTAAAAAAAGCAATCAGCGCCAAAATCATCGCCGTATCCAAAAACGTAGGGTCTTCATACACCAAGCAAAACACCCCGATAAGCCCTACCCCAGAATTAATCAGCAAATCCAAGGCCACAACCCGATCGGCCACGTGTGGGCCTTTTAGAAATCGAGCAACTATTATAAGTAACGAAAGACAGATAATAGGCACCACTACATACATCAAATAAGTCTCTACTGTCATATTATCTAAGTATTTCTATCAGTTTTCTTTCTAATCCACTTTTCATCTTTTCGATGAATTTTTCTTTATCTTTCAAATACATGGCATGAATATAAAGTGTTTCTTTGTCTGCACTAATTTTCATAACCATGGTTCCGGGCGTAAGCGCTACCATATAAGTAAACATAGTTATTTCAAAATCTGATTTTAAGCGGTGCTTATAAGCAATAATTCCGGGGGTCATATGCAACCTTGGCGTGATAATTTCTCTTCCTACTTCTATATTCGCTTTAATCATTTCATAAATAAAATATAGAATAAACATGATAATTTTAGGTACCCGATAAAAGTATCCTTTTTCGGTTGAATTAGGATTCATCGTGCGCGATAAAAGCCAAAGAATAAAAAATCCTAATACAAACCCAAACATAAAGTTGGTATAATCCAGATGCCCGGTTAGAGCCACCCAAACTAATGCCAACAACAAATTAAGTAAAAACTGCTTAATCATTTTATAAATTTATTATGCAGCACCGCATCAATATATAAAGACGGATGCATGAGTTCATAAGCTGTTCGTTGTGCCACTTCATATACTCCTTCTGCATTAAGACCGATGTATAAAGACACAAAAGACAAAGTAACTATAGGGGCAATAAGAGCCAATTTTCCCGAAAAAGACATTTGTGCGAAACGGTCAATTTCTTCTGTAAGTGGCTTGGGTGACTCTTTCCAAAACACCTCAGACCACATTCGGGCAATCACTATGAGCGTAATAAAGCTTGCTACTATAAAAGCACCTAAAAGCACATATTCTCCTGAGCTTAACGACTCTCCAAAAAATTGAATTTTTGGCCAAAAGCCTGATAATGGAGGTATCCCTACCAGCGAAAATATAGCCACTGCAAAAACTAACGATAGCTTAGGGTAATCTTTATATAACCCTCCAAGACGTTGCATATCTATGGTTTCTCTTATTTTTTGAATTACTCCGGTTATCATTAGCAGGTTACTTTTTACGATAACATCATGTATCAAATAAAAAACCACTCCCACAAGAGCGAGCTCTGTATAAATCCCTAAACCTCCGATAAGATACCCAATATGACAAACGATCAGATAAGAAAGTAACCTTCGGACACTTCGCTTATTTAATGCTCCTAAGGCTCCGGTAATCATCGTCATAATTGCAATAACGATAAATACGTTTCGCATAAATTCGTCAGGAATAAAAATAAGAGTAAACACTCTAATCATGGCATAAACCCCCATTTTAGTAAGCAATCCACCAAAAATTGCAGCGATTGCAGAAGGCGGCGTATGGTAGGAAGAAGGCAACCAGAAATACAACGGAAAAACAGCTGATTTGATTCCGAAACCGGCAAAAAACAACAAAGCCGTTACTGATACTAATCCTCTATTTTCAACTTCGGCTATTTTTAGTGATAAATCGGCCATATTAAGTGTTCCGGTGATTCCGTAAAGAATACCTATGGCTGTCAAAAAAATAATAGAAGCCAGCATATTCATCGTTACGTATTTAATTCCGGCTTCCATTTGCATTTTTTTCCCTCCCAGGGTAAGCAATACAAAAGAAGAAATAATAACGACTTCAAACCAAACATATAAATTGAATATATCTCCGGTCAAAAACGCTCCCAAAAGCCCCATAATCAGGAAATGAAACAAAAAGAAATATCCGTACTTTATTCGACTCACATTAAGCGAAGCAGTAGAATAAATCCCTACAGTCAAACTCACAATAGCTGTAAGCATAACCATTATTGAGCTGAGCGTATCTGACACAAAAGTAATTCCGAAAGGTGCTTGCCATCCACCAGACTGTAGCACCAGAAACCCTTCTTGTTGTGTGGTATAAAAAAGGCGAATACACAGCAAAAAAGCAATACTGTTCCCTATGATGCTAATAATTTTCTGAGCTTGCACACGTTGCCAAAAAAAGAGCAACAGCACAGCTGTAATCAGGTGAGCGAGTATCGGAGCAAGTATAAAGTTGGTTATCATATATCTAAATCCTGAATATTTAATGAGTCCAGGTCATCTGACCCTGTGGTCGCATAAACTTTTTTAAGCAAAATAATAGCAAAGGCTGTAAGGGCAAAGCTAATTACGATAGCCGTAAGAATAAGTGCTTGAGGAACCGGGTCAGCATAAGGGCCGGTAAAGGCTGTCTCGTGTTCGCCGATGATAGGAGGTTTTCCTTTAGTAAGCCCTCCCATCAAAAAAATCAAAATATTGGCTCCGTTACCTATCAGGAGCAATCCCAAAAGCAACTTTACCATACTCCTTCTGAGCATCATAAAAATTCCTGAGGAGTACAAAATACCTACTAATAATACTAAAAGTAATTCCATATATTTTTTCCTTTAGTAAGGAGCTTTTTTAATTTAAAATATTTTATTTCTAATTTCTATTGTTTTGATTACCGGCTATTAAAATTAGACATTTTCTTTGATTGTAAATAAAATAGTGAGTACCACCCCAATCACAACCAAATATACCCCTATATCAAAAAACAAAGCCGTTCCTACCGAGCCAATCACAGCAATAGGCGATTCCAGCCACAAACCTGTCAGAAAAGATTTTCCAAACAAAACAGGCATAATACCGCTGATTACAGCCAAAGACAAACCTATAGGAATTAGCGTTTTTGGCGAAAACCTAAACAATAAAAGCGTTTCTTTTGTGGTATGGGCAAACGAATGCAAAACAAAAGCAATAGAAGCGATTAAACCACCCACAAATCCACCACCTGAAAGATAATGACCTCTGAGAAGCACAAAAACAGAAAACAACAACAGCAACGGAATCAGGTAGTTTGTAGCTGTCTTGAGTATAATCATATCTGATTTCGGATTCAACGGATTGGGTTTATTCTCTTTCTTCTTCATTGCTTGATCTATATTTTAATAATCCATATACGCCCAAAGCGGCAATTGACAACACGATGGTTTCGACCATCGTATCAAACCCTCTAAAATCAACTAAAATTACGTTTACTACGTTTTTCCCTTTTGCCAATACATAAGCATTATCTGCAAAAAAGTTACTGGCTTCTTTGGAGGCAGGCGAAACTAATGCTTGTAGGGTAATCAAGGTGATTAAGGCACCAAAACACAACGAAATAAAAGTATCTCTCCAAAGAACTTTTTTATTTTTATAGCCTAAAAACGGGGGCAACTTAAACAAAACCAATACAAACAAAACTACGGTGAGCGTATCAATAGTAAACTGCGTCATGGCCAAATCAGGTGCTCCATAAAATACAAATATCAAACAGATACAATAGCCGATAATTCCTAAGCTCGCTATGGCAGTCAATCGCGAAGTTGTTCTTATGGTAAAAAAGATAGCAATTAGAATAATGACAAAAATGGCGAGTTCATACACTCTAAATCCTGATAAATCACTTGTATTTACTTTGATGGAAACCGTAGTAAACAAACGATACCCCACCAAAATGGTAATAAAAGTAATAATCATCAGTATGTAGTTCCTTAAATAACCGTTATGAAAAAATCGGGTATAACGAATAGCAAAACCACGGGTGCTCTCTCCAAAAGCTTCTATAAGGGTCTTAGGAGAATACTTTTCAAAATCATTGATAAAAGACAACGACTTTCCTGAATTCTTTTTACTGAAAAACAGAACAAAGCCCAGGATTATCGTTCCGGCGCTCAATAACAATACCTCATTAAATCCATGCCATATTTTGAGGTATAATTCCGTTACGTTTTGGCTTATAGCATCAAAAGAAAGTTTGAGTATACTGCTATCTGCCAAAAAAGGGAAGAATCCGAAAAGCAAGGTTAAAAAGCTTAGCACTACAACCGGCATCCATAAAAAAGCGCTTGGTTTTTCGATATTTATGTACTGCTCGGGAAGCTTTCCGAAAAATGGTTTTATTCCTGCCATAAACCCTGAGCAAGCCAGCAAGATGTTTGTCAGCACTGCTACTCCTGTAATAGCCCATGCCCAGTTTGGCAAATGCAACGTAGATTCATAAATTAAATCTTTGCTAATAAAGCCAAAAGTAAGCGGCACTCCTGCACTGGACAAGGCCGCCACTAATGAAGCTCCTGCAACCATTGGCATTATTTTTCTCAGTCCCGAAAGTTGAGCAATATCTCTTGTATGAGTGGCGTGATCTACGATTCCTGTAATCAAGAAAAGAGCTGCTTTATACAAGGCGTGCACCAAAATAAAAGTAACGGCAGCATACAAAGCATATTCGTTGCCCACGCCCAAAAGGAATACGATAATTCCTAAAGCAGATATGGTCGAATAGGCCAAAATACCTTTCATATCCGTTCTGAGAATACTGTGAAAAGCTCCATACAGCATGGTTGCACCACCCACAATCATAAGGGTATTATTCCACAAAAAGCCATCAGCCAAAACAGGTGAAAAACGAGCTAAAATATACACTCCCGCTTTTACCATTGTGGCCGAATGCAGATAAGCAGAAACCGGAGTCGGAGCCTGCATAGCTCCCGGAAGCCAAAAATGAAACGGAAACTGAGCCGATTTAGTAAATGCTCCGCCAAAAATAAAAAATAAAATCAGCGGAAAAAGAGCGTTATTTTGCAAAACTTCCGAAGAGGTCAATAATTCGTTTATAGAATAAGTGCCTGCTATATTTCCAATCAGGATAAAACCCGCTAAGAGGAAAAAACCTCCCAGACCTGTGATTGCCAAAGCTGAAAATGCACTCTTTCTGGACCCCTCGTCTTCGTTATTAAATCCGATAAGGAAAAACGAAGTAATACTGGTGAGCTCCCAAAACATAAAAATAGAAATCATATTATCAGACAATACCAAGCCGAGCATAGCCCCCATAAATAGTGTCAGATAACAATAAAATCTGTTGAGATGTGGATGATTTTTGAGATAATATGATGCATAAAAATAGACCAACGTACCAATACCGGTAATCAATAACGAAAACAAAAGCGAAAGCCCGTCAAGCTTAAGGTCTAAACTAATTCCTAAAGTCGGAATCCATTCATAAGACAATAAAACCACATCGTCCCAATGAACGGTAAACGACTGAATTATAAAGTAAGTAAATAATAAGGCGGGCAAAAACCCTATGAATTTATAATATTTAGAACGAATGTAACTCCCCGAAAAGAGAATCAGAAAAGCTATTACAAAAGTCAGAATTATAATAGTAAGCATTGGCTTTTATTTCAAAATGAGCGTAAAGGTAAGAAATTTCTCGAAAAAGTCAACAATATATACCCTTAAACCGATAAAATATTTTATTTATAACCATGCGACACATTTTAAATAACCTGACAAAACAACAAGCTATTACTTCTTGTTTTTGTAAGAGAAATGATCTTAAATGTGTTTTTTAATTTATATTTGCAGAAAAAAATGCAATTCGTTGTTTATATTTTTCTTTATCCATTACTGTGGATTATCTCTATTTTGCCTTTTAGACTTTTGTATGCGTTTTCTGATGTAGTTTATTTTATTATATATTATATGATAGGATACCGCAAAAAAGTAGTCAGAAATAACATCCGATTGGCTTTGCCGCATTTATCAGAAAAAGAACGTCTCACTATAGAAAAAAAATCGTATCGACATTTGTGTGATATGTTTTTAGAGATGGTAAAAACAATCACTATCAGCGAAAAAGAAATTGAGCGTCGATTTCGCTTTACTAATTTAGAGGTCTATCACCAGCTTGAGAAACAAAACAAAAGCATTGCTCTAATGTGTGCTCATTATGCTAGTTACGAATGGGTTATCTCGATGAATCGCCACATCAATTTTGAAGGATATGCGATTTATAAAAAAATAAACAACAAATATTTTGATAAGCTGGTTCAAGACATACGAGGCAGATTCAAAGCCAAACTTATTCATGTCAAAGAAACCAGAGAGGTGATTCATCACAACGAATTAACCGGAATAAAAGGAATTTACGGTTTTGCTTCCGATCAGTCTCCGCAATTAAAAAGACACGTGCATTGGGATTATTTTATGGGTATCGAAGTGCCGGTATATACTGGTGCCGAATATCTATCAAAAAAGTTTGATATGAATGTTATTTTCCTAAAAGTCGAAAAAGTAAAAAGAGGTTTTTATCAGGCTTCGCTCGAGGTGCTCTCTGATGATGTGAATAGTATCCCGAATTATGCGCTTACGCGAATGTTTTTAGACCGAGTAGAAGAGCAAATCAAAGAGGCACCCCAGTTTTATCTCTGGACCCACAGACGATGGAAACACCAAGGAAAAAAGAACCTCAAAAAATCCTAATGCTATAGGCTATCAAAAACAGCCATCACAATCTCGATTACTTTAAAAATCATCTGGTTAGATTAAACTGAGCTAAATTCTATTAGTTTTATTTGCGATTTTATCTTAATATTGCCGCAATATTAATTGAATGTAAATAAAGTTGTTTTTGTTTATGAAAAACATACGTACCAACGAATATAAAGTTCTGTTCTACCGCCTTTTTTTAGTCTATATCTTTTATACTATTTCTCGGATATTATTTGTTGCTTTTAACAAAGATTTTTTGCAAATCGAAAGCATCGGACAGCTATTGCAACTCTGCTTCTACGGATTAAAGTTTGATACCACTATCATACTCTACATCAACATGCTGTTTATTGTTTTATCAATAATTCCTATTAAAAAAATCACTACAAAAGCATATCAAGAATTCTTGTTCTATCTTTATTTTATCACTAATGCCATAGCCATATCATTTAACTTTATTGACTTTATCTACTATCGTTTTACATTTGCCCGAAGCACCATAAACATTACAGAAAGTATCGAAAATGAGTCTAACAAATCAACCTTATTATTAAATTTCTTCATTAATTATTGGCATGTGTTCTTGCTATTTTTTATTTGCATTTTTGTATGGGTAAAATTATATAAGCTCGTGAAAATACAGCCTAAAACCTATACGAATACCAAGACTTATTACACGACTTCTGTTGTGTTTTTCCTAATAGTTTGTTTCTTGTCTTTGGGCGGTATCAGAGGGGGTTATGGCAAGACAACACGCCCGATAAATATCGTGGATGCAAGTGATAACGTAGATAATGTAGCTCACGCAAACGTAGTACTCAACACTCCTTTTTGTGTGATAAGAACCTTATCTAAAAACAGTTTCAAAAAGGTTAATTTTGTTTCGCAAGAGCAAATCAGCCAGAAAATAAAGCCGTTCAAACAATATCATCACCAAGACGGAGAAATGAAAAAAATGAATGTGGTGGTTATTATTATGGAAAGTTTTGCCCGAGAGTATATCGGAGCATTTAATACCCGATTAAAAAGCACTAGTTATCAAAGCTATACGCCTTTTCTGGATTCGCTGGCTCAACATTCGCTTGTTTTTGATAATGCATATACTAATGGGCTGAAATCTATCCACGCTATGCCTGCAGTTTTGGCGGGAATTCCGTCTTTTAAAGATGCTTTTACTTCTTCTGAGTATTCTAATACAGAATCTGAATCATTGGTATCCGTTTTAAATAACCAAGGCTACGAAACCACCTTTTTTCACGGAGCTCCCAATGGCTCGATGGGCTTTTTAGGCTATAGTAATATTTTGGGCTATGACCATTATAAAGGCATGACCGAATATGATAACAAAGACGATTTTGACGGTACTTGGGGAATTTGGGATGAACCGTTTTTTCAGTTTATGAAAGACGAAGTCACCCAAGGAAGCAAGCCGTTTTTTGCTACCCTTTTTTCAGTAAGTTCGCACGAACCCTTTAAAGTTCCGGCCCAATATGAAGGAAAGTTTCCTAAAGGCACTGTGCCGATTCATCAGTGCATCGGTTATTCTGATTATGCATTACAACGGTTTTTCGAAGAAGCTTCAAAAGAAGAATGGTTCAAAAACACTCTTTTTGTCTTGACAGCTGACCACTGCAACCAAGTCTATGAGCCAGAATATTTCCACACACTAAACAGAACAGCCGTTCCGATTTTGTTTTATACGCCCAACAACTCTGAACTACAAGGAATCGATTCCGATTGGGCACAACATATCGATATTTATCCTACTATTTTAGATATTTTAGGCTATAATCAACCTTTTAGAAGTTGGGGAAGAAGCCTGCTTAATAAAGAAGACGTTGCTCCTTTTGTGATTAACTACCTCAATAATCAATATCAGTTTATGTATGGCGATTATATCTGTACGTTTGACGGAGAAAAACCTACGGGATATTACCATAAATCAGATACTAATTATACGCATAACCTGATTAACGAAAATAAACCTGAATTTGAAGAGATGAAGATAATGTGTGAGGCTTTTCTGCAAAATTATTTCGAAAAGATTATAGATAGAAACCTCGCTCAACAAGTCAACATGTAGATTATTAGCTCTGCACTGGCGCGAGCATCTTACTCGTAACCTTATTGTTTCTAATCTAACGGAGCTAATTTAAATATCAATACCCATACTTCCCTTTCCAGCGATTTTTTAAGAATTCTTTGGTTTGGTTTTCTCTTGAGTTATTTTGAGGTTCATAAATCGGAGTGTTTTTAATTTCGTCTGGCAGGAATTCTTGCTCTACAAAATTGTTATCAAAATCATGCGAATACTTATAGTCTTCGCCATAACCCAGCTCTTTCATCAATTTTGTAGGTGCATTTCTCAAGTGTAACGGAATCGACAAATCTCCGGTTTGCCTTACGATTTGCTGCGCTTTTCCGATGGCCAGATAAGTCGAATTACTTTTAGGAGACGTGGCCAAATATATCGCACATTGGCTTAAAATAATACGAGCTTCGGGATAACCTATGGTAGCCACCGCCTGAAAGCAGTTATTAGCAATTACTATAGCCGTGGGGTTAGCGTTACCAATATCTTCACTAGCCGAAATCAATAATCTTCGGGCGATAAACTTCAGGTCTTCTCCTCCTTCTATCATTCGAGCCAGCCAATAGACCGCTCCGTTGGGGTCACTTCCTCTGATAGACTTAATAAAAGCCGAAATGATGTCATAGTGCTGTTCGCCGGTTTTATCATACAAAACCGTGTTTTTCTGCACCAGTTGCATTACCTTTTCGTTGGTAATGATAATTTCTTCTTCGGCAGAGGCATTGATAATAAGCTCAAAAATATTCAACAGTTTTCGTCCGTCTCCACCAGAGAGTCTCAATAATGCTTCGGTTTCTTTGAGTTGGATGTTTTTAGATTTCAGATAAGTATCGGTCTCTAAAGCACGTTGCAAAATTGCTTCTAAATCTGCTTTAGAAAACGGGTTCAGCACATATACTTGACAACGCGAAAGCAAAGCAGGAATCACCTCAAAACTTGGGTTTTCGGTAGTGGCTCCGATAAGGGTAATCCATCCTTTTTCGACCGCTGCCAAGAGAGAATCTTGTTGCGATTTGTTGAACCGGTGAATCTCATCAATAAACAAAATCGGATTTTTGGTTGTAAAAAGCCCGCCGCTTTGTTTGGCTTTTTCGATAATATCTCTTACGTCTTTCACCCCGGAATCAATGGCCGAAAGCTCATAAAATGGTCGTCCGCTTTGTTGTGCCATAATATTAGCCAACGTTGTTTTTCCGGTTCCGGGAGGTCCCCACAAAATAAGCGACGGAATCATCCCTCTTTCTATTTGATTTAGCAAAGAGCCACCTTTGCCCACCAAATGTGCTTGGCTGATATATTCCGATAAATTCTTCGGACGGATACGTTCTGCTAAAGGCTGATTCATTTTAACTTGCTATAACTGACAATAGATGTACTAATATCTTATGGCTCCTCTTCTAAAATATCTTTTAGTACTGCTCTGTTTTCATAATTGATTACTTCAACAAAAACGGTTTTCTTGTCTGCTAATTTTCCTTCGATAAGGTAGTATTTTCCGTTTTCCATCGGGACATTACTTTTAGAGAATTTTACATCTCCGTCTCTAAAGACTTCTTTTAGTTGAAGCGTGTCAAGCAGACCTTGTTGCATCTTTTCGGATGCGGTTTCAGAATAATGAAATGGTTTGTTGCGTATGTCTTTCAAAACTCTACAATTAGGTAAATAGCAATAAGACATATCTCTATCACCAAATTTTCCTTTAAAAAAAAACATCAGAAACAAAATACCTACCAAAAGCCCTAACAGGTAATAGGCTAAACGATTCAAAAACTTCATTATTCTTTTACTTTTCTTTTATTAAAAAACTTTTCTTTTATCACTTCGTAGATAATTGGCACTACAGACAAAAAGATAATCAACAACACTACTTCTGAAAAATTATCTTTAATAATCGGAATGTTACCTAAAAAATATCCGGCTAAAGTTATCCCTACTACCCACAAAATAGCTCCCACCACATTATAGGTCAAAAAGACTGAATAGTTCATTCTTCCGATACCGCCTACAAACGGAGCTAAGGTTCTAACAATCGGTACAAAACGAGCAATTACGATGGTTTTGCTTCCGTATTTTGCATAAAAAGCATGAGTTTTATCTATGTGCTCATCTTTGACTACTTGTTTACCAAAGAGTTTAACCCGAGTGACCTGCATCCCAAACCGCTTACCAATCGAATAATTAAGAGAATCTCCGGTAATGGCTGCGATGAGCAAAAGCCCTATTATCACCCAGACATTTAGCTCATTGGCTTGAGCCGCTAACATTCCGGCAGCAAAAAGCAGGGAATCTCCGGGAAGAAAAGGCATAATTACGATTCCTGTTTCTACAAAAATAATCATAAATAAAATGGCATAAACCCACATTCCGTAATCGTTCACAAACTGAACCAAATGCTGGTCTATATTCAAAATAAAATCAACTAATTCCATCATTTTAATTTTGTGTGCAAAGTTAGGGTTTATTTGGGAGTTGAGAATCAGTATTCAACATTTTTTTAGAGCGTCTAATATTGTCTTTTCAAAAAATATAAGCTCAATAAAAAAGCCCCGATTTTTCAGGGCTTTTCTTTAAGGTTTATCTCACAATTGTCATCTCTTCGATTAGATGATTAGCATCGGCATACTTATCAATAATAAAGAGTACATAACGAATATCTACGTTAATAGTACGTTGCAATTCAGGATCAAAGATTACGTCACCTGCCATAGCTTCGATATTTCCGTCAAAGGCAAGACCGATAATTTCTCCTTTACCATTCAGTACGGGCGAACCTGAGTTACCTCCGGTAATATCGTTATCGGTTAAAAAGTTTACCGAAATTTCTCCATACTCATTTACATACTCGCCAAAATCTTTTGCGTTATATAACTCGATTAGTCTTTCAGGATTATTAAACTCATCGTGATTTGGGTCATGCTTGGCAATGGTTCCGGCTAAAGTAGTATAATAATTGGCTTTAGCATCGTTCTTGCGCGTAGGGTGCTCAGGCAAGGTAACTACTTTTCCGTAGCTTAATCTCAAAGTACTATTGGCATCAGGATATTGAATATCATTAAGTCCAGATTCTCTAAGGCCTCTTACCATCAAGCGGAAAGCTTTTGAAAACTTTTCTTCTAAAGCTGTTTCTTCGGCAGTTTTTGCACGGTAACGAATCAATATATCGTTTGACAATCTAAATAATTCGTCATTTGTAATAAGTTCTGCACTTGGGTTTTCTAAAAATATTTCGATACTTTCTTTTGATGCAAAAATACTTTTGGCTAAGGCTTCATCTACAAACCCAGTGAAATCTCCTCCGTGCTCTTGAGATAGTTCAGTTACATACGGCGCTAAATTAGAACCTCCTTTTTTAGCGTATAAATTAAGCTGGTCCACCAGCACATCACGCTCTAAAGGCTGATGCAAAGTAGCATACATTTCGTTTATAGATTCGTTTAGAGCCGGTTGCAATTCTCTTTGTTTGGCTTCATTCGAATTCATGTAATTAAGTAATTGTGCTCCTAATCTGTAAGGTATGGTTGTATAAGCACTCGAGCGTAGCATACTAAACAAATAGTTATTGTGCGAGGCTCCTTCGTTAGTTCTGGCATAATATTCGTTAATATCGGCCATGACGTTGCCATACTGTTTTTTGCTTTCTCTCTTATTAGCCCATTGGTTAAACCTTTCTTCCATTTCCGATTTAACCTTAGCGGTTTGATGAAGCGTTAAAGCATCGATCATCCCTTGACGGTTTTTCCAGTAGTTAGAAATTCTGGCATAAGACGAGGCATAATCTAACTTTACCTGTTGATTTTCGTCCATGTGCTTTTTCATAGCATCCATAGATATTTTTGAGCCTTCAACCCAAGCAGGATAAGCAAACTTTACGTTTTGCTCAATACCTCCGGCAGGCATCCAACGGTTGGTTCTGCCCGGATATCCTAAAATCATAGCAAAATCACCTTCTTGAATTCCGGCTACAGAAATAGGCAAATGATGTTTTGGCTGCATCGGAATATTGTCTTGAGCATATTTTGCGGGATTTCCTTCTGCATCAGTATAAACTCTAAATAACGAGAAATCTCCTGTATGACGTGGCCATTCCCAGTTATCAGTATCACCTCCGAAACGACCGATCATATCTGGTGGAGTACCTACTAAACGAACATCTTCGAAATCTTGATATACAAAATAGTAATATTCGTTTCCTTGGAAGAACGGACGAACAGAAACCGTATATTTTCCGCCTTGGTCATTCTCTGCCTGAATTTTAGCAATCTCTTGGTTGATTCTTTGTTCTCTTTCTTTCTCAGTCATCGAATCATCAACCAACGACAAAATTCTTCGGGTAACATCATCCATTCTGATAAAAAATCGAACCGAAATACTTTTGGGCGCCAATTCTTGACTTCTGTCTTTTGCCCAAAACCCATGTGTTAAGTAGTCATTTTCGGGAGTAGAAAGCTCGGCTATTTTGTCATAACCACAGTGGTGATTAGTGAGCAAAAGTCCGTCTTTTGAAATAATTTCGGCTGTACAACCTCCGTCAAACTGCACAATGGCGTCTTTTAGGCTGCTGTTGTTAATGCTGTAAATTTCTTCTGCTGTTAACTGAAGTCCCATTTTCTCCATGTCTTTGATGTTCTTTCCGATGAACATCAAAAACCACATTCCTTCGTCAGCTTTTGACTGAAAAGGAGCCACAAAAAGGAGTGCTAAAAGCAACGATGTGATTGATTTTCTCATTTTAAGTTATTTAATTTATTTTTTGGATTACAATAATAGGGTGAAATTCTTTGTTATGGTCAGACATTAAATAATTTTTAACGTATTTTTTTAATACGTCTTCTATTGAAAAACCACAAATTATTTTCCGAGCCGGTCGATGACATATTCCACCTTCGTTTTTCCGTGTGGAAGTGACCTGCCTTCTTCGTCAAGGTTAACCATAATGATTTGATCAACAGTAATAATGGTTTCGTGTGTCATTTTGTTGCGAACCTCACTTCGCAAGGTCACTGAAGAATTTCCGAATTTGATTACCTCCATACCAATCTCGACTATATCACCTTGTTTGGCAGAAGCCATAAAATTGATTTCGGACATAAACTTGGTTACCACACGTGGGTTTTCGAGTTGAACAATCGTATATAAAGCGGCTTCTTCGTCTATCCAAGCCAATAACCTACCTCCGAAAAGTGTTCCGTTGGCATTCAAATCTTCGGGTTTGACCCATTTTCTGGTGTGAAATTTCATTATTATTTAGGATTTAATAATTAAGGATAGAATAGACCTCATAGTCTTTGATTTTTTCTCTTCCTTTTAAGAAGTCTAGTTCCATCAAAAAGTTACATTGTACGATATTACCTTCTAATTTTTTGACCAATTCGCAAACCGCTTTGATGGTTCCGCCCGTAGCCAATACATCATCGTGAATCAAAATGTTTTCGCCTTTTGCAATAGCATCGGTATGGATTTCTAAAATATCGGTTCCGTATTCTAACTCATACGAAGCCGAGAACGTTTCATAAGGTAATTTTCCTTTTTTTCTGACCGGAACAAAACCTACCCCTAAAGCCTCTGCTAACATAATTCCGAAGAAAAAACCTCTGCTTTCTATACCAACCACTTTATCGATTTTAGTGTCAGAAAGATTCTCGATAAATCTTTTTATGACTTCTTTTCGTGCCTCAGCATTGTTGAGCAAAGGCGTAATGTCTTTAAAAATCACTCCCTCTTTCGGGAAGTTAGGAATATCACGGATGTAGGATTGGATGTTCATTATCAAGAAACTTTTTTAGTTAGTGTGAATTATCTTGTAGATTCTTCTTGAATATTTTTGATATATGTTTTTAACAGATAATAGTTGTCTGACAAATAATAATAATTAAAATAAATATTACGTGTTTCTCCATTATCATTAAACTCTATTTTTCTTTCATCTATCTTTAGGATGTCGCTCAAATGTATTTTGTCAAATTTGGCTACATAGATGTAGTCTTTATCAAAATATACTTTTCTCATTCTAAATGCTTTCCTGCCAAAAACTATCAAATAGAAAAGTGAAAAGAACAATCCGGCAAACATACCTGTATAATCTATTACTATAACATTATAAAGAAATATGCTTAAAATTTCTATTCCTATTAGATAGAGTGCTATTAAAGAAATATCACCTAAAGTAGATGAGAGTTTAGTTCTGGTCATCCAAACGTATTTTGTTTAAAACTCCGAAGTCACTTTATCAATCTTTTGAATCGTAAAATCTAAATTGTCATACGTCAGTGCGTCGGTTATAAACCATGTTTCATACGAAGACGGGGCAATATAAATCCCTTCACTTAACAATCCGTGGAAGAATTTTTTAAAGTTGTCGTTATCTCCGAATCCTGCTGATTTAAAATCATATACTTCTCTAGCATCAAAGAAAACCGAGATCATCGAGCCTACTCTATTGATGGTATAGTCTATTTTGTTTTTAGTCAAAACTTCTCTCATTCCTCTTTCGAGATAAGCTGTTTTTTCGTCCAAGCGTGTGAAGATTTCTTTGTCATTATTCAAGGCTTGAAGCATTTCCAGTCCTGCAGCCATCGCTAACGGATTTCCAGACAACGTTCCCGCCTGATACACTGCTCCTAATGGTGCTAGGTGATTCATAATTTCGTTTCGCGCTGCAAAAGCTCCCACAGGAAGACCTCCACCAATTACTTTTCCGAAGCAAACAATATCGGCTTTGATTCCGAATAATTCTTGTGCACCACCTTTTGCCAAACGAAAACCGGTCATCACTTCATCAAAAATCAATAAGGCTCCGTTTTGGTCACAAATCTGGCGAAGTCCTTCCAAAAATCCGTTTTTCGGAGGCACACAACCCATATTTCCTGCCACAGGTTCGATGATAATGGCCGCGATTTCGCCTTTATTCTCATCAAATAATTTCTGAACACTTTCCAGCGAGTTGTAATCAGCCAAAAGCGTATCTTTTGCGGCTCCTTGCGTAACTCCGGCACTATTAGGCACGCCAAAAGTCGAAGCTCCGCTTCCTGCAGCGATCAAAAATGCATCCGAATGCCCGTGGTAACAACCCGAAAACTTAATGATTTTTTCTCTTTGCGTAAAACCTCTCGCCAAGCGTACAGCACTCATACAGGCTTCCGTTCCTGAATTAACAAAACGGATTTTATCAATATTCGGAACCATTTCCACAGCAAGTTTGGCTATTTCGGTTTCGATTTCGGTCGGAGCTCCAAAAGAAGTTCCCAGTTTGGCTTTCTCGATCACCGCATTTACAACAGGTTCATAAGCGTGTCCTAAAATCATCGGCCCCCACGAATTGATATAATCAATCAATCGATTTCCATCTTCATCATACAAATAAGCACCCTTGGCTTTTTTGATAAAAATGGGAGTTCCACCCACTCCTTTAAAGGCTCTAACGGGAGAATTTACTCCTCCCGGAATATATTTTTGTGCTTCTGCAAATAACTGACTGCTTCTTTGGTAATTCATATTCTGGTATAAAATTTACAAGATTTCTTAACTCACAAATATACCTATTTTCACCTAAAGATTCCACTCTTCTCCCTAATTTGTTAACCTTAGCTCACCATAAAGACAAGCGTAGTTCTTTTGTTTATTAACTATCAATCCTATTACCCTGCACGAGCAAATTTTGGATATCAGACACTTATTTTCTTTCCATTAGACACATATAAAACCCGTCAAACCCAGATTGATGAGCCAGTATTTTTTCTTCTTTGATGAACTTAAAATCTTTTCCGTTTTCAGAAGCAAGAAACTTTTGTATTTGCTCTTGATTTTCACTCGGCAATATTGAGCAGGTCGCATATACCATTTTTCCGCCCGATTTTACCATTTTTGAATAATCATTCAATACTTGCTCTTGAACCTTTTTAATATTATCTATAAATTCAGGTTCTAACTTCCATTTGGCATCCGGATTTCTTTTTAGCACGCCAAGCCCGCTACAAGGAGCATCAATCAATACTCGATCAGCTTTATTGTGTAGCCTTTTGATGACTTTTGTCGAATCGATAATTCGGTAATCTAAATTAAAAACCCCGTTTCTCTTGGCTCTGATTTTTAGCTGTTTAAGCTTACTCTCATAAATATCCATAGCGATGATTTGTCCTTTATTTTCCATCAGTGAAGCCAAATGAAGCGACTTCCCTCCTGCTCCTGCACAAGCATCTACTACCCGCATTCCGGGCTTTACATCGAGCAAATAAGCTACTTTTTGAGAAGAAGCGTCTTGCATTTCAAAAAATCCTTGTTTAAACGCAGAAGTCAAAAATACATTAGCTCTTTCTTTAAGCACAAGTGCATCGGGCTGATCGTTAAGAAATTCTGTTTCTATATCATCATCCATCAAAATGGCACGTAGTTTTTGCTTAGTAGTGTTGAGTGTGTTTACGCGAAGCACTACTTTTGCTTGCTCGTTTTGAGCCGCAATCTCTTTACTCCAAAGCTCTTCTCCGAGCTCGCTAACACCTAATTCATCCATCCAGTCAGGAATAGACTCTCTCATTTTTCTTTCTTTGGATAGCGCGTCAAATCTTCCCTTTATTTTTCGCTCGGGCGTACCCTCTAATTGTCTCCAATCCGGAATCGGGTAGCCACGAAGCACAGCCCAAACAGCAAACATTCGCCATAAGTCTTCTCTATTAAAGGGCTCTTTTACATCGGCTATCTCTGCATATAATCTTTTCCAGCGTACGATTTCGTATATCGTCTCAGCTACAAACTTACGGTCGTGACTTCCCCAACGTTTGTCTTTTTTTAGTGCTCGTTGCACTACTTTATCGGCATATTCTTTTTCGTTGAAAATCGCATTGAGCGAATCAATAGTAGTATAAACTAAATTTCTGTGTAATCTCATGAAGTATAAATAAGCGACAAAGATACGTTTTTTTAATATTTGACAACCACAGGTAATAGTATTAGTGGCGTAAAAATTAGCAGGTTAAAATCTGGTTAAACCATTAAGCCGTCAAAAAAATCGACAATTATATAGTAACTTTGTTTAGAAATTAAAATTTTGAACTATGCTGAACTTTGAACTATACAACCCAACAAAAATTATCTTCGGAAAAGACCAAATCCACAAATTGTCAAAAGAAATTCCGACCAATGCTAAAATCCTGATGATATACGGAGGAGGAAGCATTTTTAAAAACGGAGTATACGACCAAGTAAAAAGTGCCTTGAAAGATTTCGAAATGTTAGAATTCGGAGGAGTAGAAGCCAATCCGGTTTATGAAACACTATTCAAAGCTATCGAAATCATAAAAGCCAAAAAAATTGACTTTGTATTGGCTGTTGGAGGTGGTTCGGTAATTGACGGAGTAAAATTCATCACAGCGGCCGCCGCCTATCAGGGCGACCCACTAGATATTTTCTATAGAAAATACCGCCCCACCCAAGCTATTGATTTCGGAACCGTTTTGACACTTCCTGCTACAGGCAGCGAAATGAATTCGGGCTGGGTAGTTTCCAGAAAAAAAACACAAGAAAAATTGTCTTTTGGCAGCGTGGTTACTTTTCCTAAATTTTCGTTTTGTGATCCGAGCGTAATAACTTCACTCCCTAAAAGACAAATTCAAAACGGAGTGATTGATGCTTTTTCTCACGTATTAGAACAATACTTGACCTACACACACGATGGTTTCTTGCAAGACAAAATAGCCGAAGGAATCTTAAAAACCCTGATTAAAGTTGGGCCCGAGGTCGTAGAAAAACCAGATGATTATGCCTTGGCTTCAAACTTTATGTGGAGCTGTACTATGGCACTCAACGGACTTATTGCCAAAGGCGTACCCACCGATTGGGTAACCCACATGATAGGGCACGAGCTTACTGCCCTTTACGGAATTGACCACGCAAGAACCTTAGCTATTATTTTCCCGAGCCTATACCAAGTAATGTTTGACTCTAAAAAAGAAAAACTGGCGCAATTGGGCAGAGAAGTATTTAACCTTTCGGGCAACGAGCAAGAAGTAGCTCAAGAGGCAATTAACGAATTAGAAAAATTCTTTCATCGTATGGGAATGAAAACAAAAATCCATGAAAACACAGAACAAGACATTAGCCAAACAGCTGATTTTATTGTCGAAAGATTCAAAAACAGAGGTGTAACTATAATGGGAGAAAAGCAAAATATTACTCTTGATACAATCAAAGAAATTGTTAGCCTTAGCTATTAAATAACAAAAAGTGCCTCGCTGTTTTGCAAGAGCACTTTTCTTAAATCAAAATAACTTTACTAACTAAAACTTTATAAATATGAAAAGTAAGTTACTTATTAAGTTTATAAACGATAATTATTGATTACTAGTATCTTAGAAGTGTTAAATTTCAACTAAACGAATTTAGCTGACTGAATCACTCGGAAACTTTTTAAAATTATTTATCTTTGCCCCCTAAAACCACACGAGCTAAAATATGAGTAATCATCCCAAATATGCAGTGATAGGAGGAGGAAGCTGGGCTACTGCTATTGTAAAAATGCTGAAGGTAAATCTCCCTGAGGTTGCCTGGTACGTAAGAACTCAAGAGACTATCAACCATATAAAAATCCATGGACATAACCCTAATTATCTTACTTCGGTAGAATTTAATCCTGATACTTTAAAGCTAACCACTGACATCAACGAAGCAGTTGAATATGCCGACTACGTGATTTTTGCTATTCCTTCTGCTTTTCTAGCGGCAGAATTAGAAAAACTGACCGTATCTCTTGATAAAAAAGTAATTATCTCTGCCATTAAAGGTATAGTGCCCGAAACTTCGATGATTGTTGGCGAACATTTTCATACGCAATATAATATTCCGTATGAGCAGATTGCCGTAATTGCAGGACCATGTCATGCCGAAGAAGTAGCTCTTGAAAGGCTTTCTTACCTTACTATTGCCTCTGGCGACAAGGCCACCGCAAAAGACATAGCCAAATGTCTTTCGAGTTATTTTATAAAGACAAAAACTTCTGATGATATTGCAGGTACCGAATATGCGGCTATGCTTAAAAACATCTATGCCATTGCAGCCGGTATAGCACACGGATTGGGTTACGGAGATAACTTTCAGGCGCTACTAATCAGTAATGCCATCAGAGAAATGAAACGCTTTATCAGAAAAGTACACAAGATGAAGCGCAACATCAATAACTCTGCTTATTTAGGTGATTTGCTGGTTACCGGTTATTCGTTGTTTTCTAGAAATCGAACCTTCGGGAATATGATCGGAAAAGGTTATACTGTGAAATCGACCATGACGGAAATGAATATGATTGCCGAAGGATATTATGCTACCAAAAGTGCTCACGAGCTTAGCCAAAAATTCGACACCAAATTTCCCATTATAGAGGCCGTATATCAGGTTTTGTATGAAGGAAAAGATGCTAAAAAGACTTTTAATAAGTTGACGAATAAACTCAATTAGAAAGCTTATTTTTTTAAAAAATTAACAATACTAATCGAAAGCTCTTCTGTGTTTTCTAAATGACTCATGTGCCCACCTTCGAGAGTAACAAGCTCAACAGGGGTGTTTTCTACTTGTGTTTTGGTTTGGTTATAATCCAGAACCGTATCATCTGTCGAGAGGACAAGCATAATCGGAAAAGGTGAAAAATGAAGCATTACCTCTCGGTCATCTCTTACTTTCATTCCCTCTAAGGCTGCTACAATACCTTGAAGCGACGTGTTTAAGGCTTGGTTTTTTACAGTTTGAATTTCTGCACTAACTCGCTCTCTGTTTTTTTCTGAAAATAAATTAGCAATCGACATATTCACGAAAGTGGAAAAATTCTGTTTTACCGCCCGAATCGCCCGCTCCCTATTTATTTTTTTCTCTTCTGTATCGGCTTTGGCTGTTGAATTGACTAAAATTAGTTTTTTGACATTATCCGGATAGTGTTCGGCAAAAGCCAAAGCAATATACCCGCCCATCGAATGCCCGATAAGACTGGCTTTCCTGATTCGGTTTTCACTCAAAACCCAATGAATCATATCGGCTTGATCTTCCATCGTATGGATGTATCCGATGCTATCTGACTGCCCATGACCGAGCAAATCAATAGCAAAAACTCGATATTTTTCTGAAAGCGTATCCATCAAGAAATTCCACATCTGGCTATTTTCGAGAAAACCATGCAACAAAACCACAGCCGAACCTTTGCCCGAATCTGAATAATGAATTTGTGCTCCTTTGTATGTAGTTTGTTTTTTCAAACTTTAATCTGAAACATCATTAAACATCATCATAATCTATATAAATCTCGTTTGTAGTAGGCACAGCCTGACAAGTAAGCACAAAACCATCAGCAATTTCTCCGTCGGTCAAAATAGCGTTCTTTTTCATTTGTGCCGCTCCGTGAGTTACTTTGGCGATACAACTACTACAGATTCCGCCTTGACAAGAATAAGGAGCGTCTAACCCTTGCTTTAAGACTGCGTCAAGAACAACGGTATTACTCGGAATCATAAAGGTCGTTTCTTCGTCATCCAAAAGCACCGTAACCTTACATTGCCCGTCAAGGTTTTGTTCTACTTCATTTTCGTCTGTAATGGTAGTAAAAAGCTCAAATTTGATTTTCTTTTCCGGTATATTATTATCTTTTAATATATCGGAAACCTGTGCAATCATTTCATTAGGTCCGCACAGATAAAAGTTTTCGAATTCAAACTCTTTGTGTTTGTTTTTCAAAATAAAATTCACTGCCGAACGATCGATTCTCCCAAAAAGATGTCCGTCTAATTTAGTTTGACTAAACACATAATACAAGAAAAATCGGCCTACATATTTATTGTGAAGTGCATTTAATTTTTCGTAAAAGATAGTGCTTTCGGGAGTTCTATTTCCGAAAACCAATACAAAAGTACTTTCGGGCTCTTCTTCTAATACTGTTTGTAAGATTGACATTACCGGAGTAATTCCGCTTCCTGCTACAAAAGCTCCATAGGTTTTTCTACGGCTTGATTTAGGCTCAAAAGTAAAACGTCCTTCAGGAGTTCCTACTTCGATGAGTTGCCCGGCTGCTAGCTCTTTGTTTGCGAAAACAGAAAAAAAACCACCAGCTAACGCCTTGATTGAAATACGCAATTCTCCACTATTAGGGCTCGAACAAATCGAATACGCACGTCTTATTTCTTGACCATCAAGCACTAATTTCAGGTTAACATATTGTCCAGCTGTAAATTTATAAAAATCTTGGAGCGACTCTGGAATATTAAAAGCTACCGATATTGCTTCGGGTGTTTCTCTGTTAACTTCTTTTATTGTGAGTTTATAAAAATCTGCCATTTGTTCTATTTTGTTTTGATTGCAAAAATACGGTTTTAAAAAGAAAGCAAAAAACTCCTTTAACGTATTATTTATTTTTGCTCAAATGCAATAAAATATTGTATTTTTGAGCTTTTAATTAAACTCGATGCGACAGTTACAGGAACTTCTGAAAGAGAAAGACTATATAAAAACAAATTTTAAATTATCAAAAACCCAACATCTACTTATTTCATCCAAAATAAACGGCGTTGAAGGTAATTTTATTTTAGATACAGGAGCCTCTAATAGTTGTGTAGATTTTCAGTTTGAAGAGTATTTCAAATTAAGCAGTCAGACATCAAAAACCAAAGTAGTCGGAGCCGGAGCAATCGGAATGCCTTCAAGAGTTTCAGAATACAACACCCTAAAAATAGGCCGTTGGAAAGGCTATCAAGTTCAAATTATTCTTTTTGACTTGACCCACGTCAACGAAGCACTCTCTTATGCCAAAACCAAACCCATTCACGGAATTATCGGTGCAGACATACTCCTTGAAGGAAAAGCCATCATAGATTACCAAAACAAACATCTTTTCTTAAAAAAACAAGATGTCTCCAAAAAGAATTTGCTTTTGTTCTAAGACTCTCTTCACATCAACTAAATAACCCTCTCTTCTTGCTTTGAGTTTCTTCTGAATAGTGTTACTTTTGTAAAAAACTAATAAAATCAATGATCTCAATACAAAACACAATCGAAAGAGCTTGGAATAACAGAGCTTTACTACAAGAAACTACAACTCAAAATGCTATCAGAGAAGTAATCGAACTATTAGATTCGGGCAAACTTCGCGTTGCCGAACCTACTGCCAACGGATGGCAAGTAAACCAGTGGGTAAAAAAAGCAGTAGTGATGTACTTCCCTATCCAAAAAATGGAAACTTTAGAGGCTGGAATTTTTGAATACCACGACAAAATGCCTTTAAAAAGAAATTATGCTAAAACAGGAATTCGAGTAGTTCCGAATGCTGTAGCAAGACATGGAGCTTATATTTCGAGCGGCGTGATTCTAATGCCCAGCTATGTGAATATCGGTGCTTATGTAGATGAAGGAACCATGGTTGACACGTGGGCAACAGTAGGTAGTTGTGCTCAAATCGGAAAGAATGTTCACTTATCAGGAGGAGTCGGTATTGGTGGTGTTTTAGAACCGCTGCAAGCAGCTCCTGTAATCATCGAAGATAACGTATTTTTAGGTTCAAGAAGTATTGTAGTAGAAGGTGTTCGAGTAGAAAAAGAAGCCGTTTTGGGAGCTAATGTGGTGCTGACTGCCTCAACTAAAATAATTGACGTGACAGAAAGTGAACCTGTGGAGTACAAAGGAATTGTCCCGGCTCGTTCGGTAGTGATTCCTGGAAGTTATACCAAAGAATTCCCTGCAGGAAGCTACCAAGTTCCATGTGCTTTAATTATTGGAAAAAGAAAACCATCAACAGACCTAAAAACTTCTCTGAACGATGCTTTAAGGGAGTATAATGTAGCTGTTTAAAAAATCTGACAACTGGCTACTAGTAACTAACAACTATTAACTAAATTCGCACTTTCAAAAAAATAAACATAAAAATGTATAGAAGTCATACTTGTGGAGAGCTGAACAGCTCGAATATTGGTCAAGAAGTAACGCTTTCGGGTTGGGTACAAAAAACCCGTGATAAAGGTTTTATGATTTGGGTTGATTTACGTGACCGTTACGGAATTACCCAACTTATTTTCGATGCAGAAAGAACAGATGCAGAGGTTATCGAAAAAGCAAAAACTTTAGGTCGTGAATTCGTTATTCAAGCTAAAGGAACTGTTATCGAAAGAGCTTCCAAAAACCCGAATATGGCTACTGGAGATATCGAAATTCTGGTTTCGGAGCTTACCATTCTGAACCAATCACTTGTTCCGCCTTTTACAATCGAAGACAATACAGATGGTGGAGAAGATATCCGAATGAAATACCGTTATTTAGACATCCGAAGAAATCCGGTTAAAAACAGTT
>CAYPCZ010000029.1:0-28491 GCA_964409345.1 uncultured Flavobacterium sp.
AACCCAAACACAACAAAATTTAGCATCGCTTAAAACGAAGGTATTGCTTTGTGAAGTTTGATTATTTTAAAGAAAAGAGGGTTTTTTCACAGCCTGACGGATCGGGGATTCTTGCCCGCTTAAATAACGACCAAACCCTTGCTTTTGTCGCAGAAATAGGACCTGTTGATGGTGGTGCAGATGGCTCCTCAATTGCTTTTAAATCTGTTGATACGGATGAGGACGGTAATATTTACGTTTTTGGAACAACATTGAAAGAAGAAGAAATAGCCACTCCCGGAGCGTATCAGGAAGCATTCAATAATAATTATACCGATTATTATGAAGGAGAGCATCCTTGGTCAGGAGGTACTCAGATTGTAGAGCCTTTTATCTGTATTGATGGTTTTATTATGAAATTCAGCCCACAGGGCGAAAAAATTTGGGAAACTTATTTGAACGGGAATAAACAAGTACATCAACTACGAGGAAAAACAGACGGAGATTATTTGTATATAAGAGGGCTAACTTCTTCTTATGACGGCATTGCCACACCGGTACATATATAACCGAATGGGAGGATGACGAACAGCATCCGTTTGTATTCAGTAATTTTATGGTGAAATTAGATGCGCAAACCGGTAATCCGGTGTGGGGAACCTATCTTAACCAGCCTGATATAAGTGCTGATAATGACACTAATTTTACAAGGCTGTTTACTATTAATAGTGCTGGCAATATCTTTTCACTTATAAACAACAAGATACTAATTCTTTCTTCTTCGGGTAGCTTTGTCGGAGAATCCGATACGGTTACGGGTTATACCGGCGAAGATGTATTGCGTATGGAAAGTGACGATGAGGGGAATATTTATGTCTTAGGGGTTGCAACCTCCGATACGGGGATTGCTACTTCCGGAACATATAAAACTACCAAAACTTTTGATGAAGAGAATTTTATAATACAATACAACGCTGCAGGTCAAAAAGTGTGGGGCTCGTATCTGGGAGAAAACAAAGTATTACATAATTATTCTAAAGGCCGGGTTGGTTTTTCCGCTCGTGAGGGAGCAGTATATATTGGTCATGCTACCGATGAAGCAGGTCTGGGTACTGCGGGAGTATTTCAGGAAAACAAAAGCGAGGGTAGAGATGCTTTTTTTATGAAGCTTGATGCAACTAACGGTCAGCTGGAGTGGTTTTCATATTACGGAGGTACGGGAGATGATGCTATTATTACTGATATAGGTTTTGATCCACAAAACAATATGTATCTGGCAAGCAGTAAAAGTGTTTTTGGAGAAGCAGGAATCACTCCGAAAGAAGAAATTCTTACTGAAAACGCTTTGTTTAATTTTGAGACCATGAACTCTTATGGTTTTCTGGTGCGTTTTACGCATACTGATAACCTTTCTATTGCATCGCATACTAACGCCATTATAGAAGTTTATCCTAACCCCGCCAGTGATGTACTCTATCTGCAAAGTAGCGACTTAATAGCTGCTGTTTCTGTATCGGATGCTCTGGGTAGAAATGTGTTTGATTTAGAAGGTAGTAACAGCTATACTATGGCCATTGATATAGCTCATTTGCACGAGGGCTTGTACTTTATAAACATAACACAGCCCGGGAATAATATCATAACAGCCATAAAGTTTATTAAGAAATAATACTAAAGAATTAAAGGGTAAAAAAACCTGATTTTATAGAGGGTGTCGAATACTAAAAAGTTATTTTTAGCTTTTAAGGTTAATTAAAAAATGAAATGACTGTATCTATACTGTCTATTTATCTGGTTATAAGGTAACAAATTAGATGATAAATTGAAAATACGATAAATTATAACTCTATATAATCAGGATTGACCATTAGTTTCTCTGTCAGAATTTCAATTTTGTCGTTGACGGTTGTAGTGGTAAAAATACGTTGGGTCTTTTCGATGCTGTCAGAGAGGCGAGTGATAATTTGTTCTGTTCTGCTTTTTAGAACTAAATCTAAATCGTCAATGACAAACATTTTGAGTTGGTTGATGTCAAAACCTGCTCCGGAGAAGAGTTCGCCTAACTTTTTAGGCGTTCCGATAAGGATATCTATGCCTATCGAAATCTGGTTTTTGTCATTGTCAATATCACTTTGTTCGTAAACCGAATAAACCCGTAACTTATTATGTTTGTTTAGTTTTTCGAATATTTCGACCATTTCGGCTACTTTTTCTCTATCTGGCACAATAATGAGTGCTCTGGGAGATTGCTCGAAAGGCTCAGTAAGCCGTTGGATAACATTCAAAACTATGGTGGTTGATTTGCCATCTTGAGCCGGAGCAACGATTACCAAATCAATACCACTTTTGATGGGCGAAAAAGTTTCTTTTTGTAACGAATTGGCTTCTGTGAAACCGCTTTCTCTTAACGAAAGATTAAGGTCTTGATTGATTTTTTTTAAAAACACTTTATTTATTTTTTACCCTTACAAAAGTACTAAAAATAGTTTACAAGTCATATGAGACAATCACATCAATAATTTTTAAAAACTACAGATTGGGCATCGATAAAAAGATTAGCTTTTAATCACCCTTTTACGATTCAAACAAAATACGGGCAACTATTTTTACATAAAGCCATTTTAATGGAGAATGATTTTGGATTATTAGTAGTCAAATTTGTTTTTCATTGTTTTAACGTGTTAAAATTAACATAATTATTTGATTGTCAGGAAAAATCATTTACATTTGGTTCGTGCTTTTGTATCAAACAGTCGTTTGTTGATAAAGACAGTCGCTTTATACCAGATAAAATAAATAATAACCTTTTAAATAAATAAAATATGAAAAGTTCTACATTTTACAGCCTAAACCCTCTAAAAAGGCAACTTTTATCATTTCTCTTGCTTGTTTCTGCTTTTGTATTACCTGTATCTTTACAAGCTCAATCAGATTCTGCGGTATTGTGGGCTGAGCAGTTTCAAGAGGATAGTAGTTCTATGGAAAGAAAAATCATTGCTTCTGACGATTCCGGAAACGTATATCTAACCGGTAATTTTTCCGGGACGGTTAATTTTGGAGATACTACTCTTACTTCTACAGGTGATTCTGATATCTATGTAGCCAAAGTCGATACTTCAGGCACGATACTTTGGGCAGAGAGTTTTGAAGCAACAGAGGAGTTTACTACTTGCTTTACTAGGGGAATTGCTACTGATTCGGCCGGTAATATATATACTACAGGAATGTTTTTAGGGACAGTTGCTTTTGGCTCCATAACCCTCACTTCTGATTATAGTGATGTTTTTGTAGTAAAGCAGGATGCTGCGGGTACAGTGCTTTGGGCAAGCAAATTTGTCAGTCAGGGGCCTAATTTCTCTACTGAGGGTATTGCTGTTGATAAGCAAGGTAATATATATACCGTAGGCTCATTTGGTGGTCTTACCGCTATTTTCGGAGATATTACCCTTGCTCGGTATTCCGTTGGTTCATACCCCGGATTACTTCAGGATACTTTTGTGGTCAAACAGAATACCTCAGGCGAGGTGTTGTGGGCAAAGAATTTTGGTGCCTCAGGTAATTCGTCACATAATTTCGTTTACAGTCGCGGAGGGATTGTTACGGATGCAGAAGATAATATTTATATTACCGGAGAGTTTAGGCTGAATGCTGATTTTGATGGGGTAATCTTGGAAGGCTCTAATGTAGATGCTTTTATCACAAAAATGGATGCTTCCGGCGAGGTAATATGGGCAAAAGGTTTTGGAGGAGGCTCACCAGAAAATCTCTATATGTCTTTTGGTTTAGACACTACAGTCGATGCGATGGGCAATGTGTATATTACGGGGCAGTTCTCCGGAGATTTGGATATCGGTATCACCACGCTGACCTCTTATACTGTTACCGAGCAAGGCGCACAAGTCCCGATAGGCAGCATATTTGTTCTGAAAACTGACAGTTCCGGTAATGTTTTATGGGGAAAGGCTTTTATAGCTACAGCTGATGCAAATGTAGGGTTTGGCAGGGGCATTGTTGCCGATGCTTCAGATAATATATATGTTACCGGAAGTTTTGGTAGTACGATTGATTTAGGTACCACTACCCTTACTTCCGAAGGCAATGCAGATGTGTTTGTACTGAAGATGAACAACTCAGGCACGGTCGTATGGGCAGAAAGTTTCGGATCTACAGGAGCTGACAGTGGTGCAGGTGTTACTACCGGTACAGAAGAAGAAATATACGTGGCAGGGATTTTCCAAGGTACGGTTGCTTTTGGTGATACTACCCTTACAGCCATCGGTAATCAGGATGTGTTTTTGATGAAGCTTTCTCCCGAAGAGAATCTTTTAGTAGAGCAAAACAAGCACGAACAATGGAAGGTTTATCCGAATCCGGTAAAAGATATCCTGAGCGTAGAATTCCCTACGGCTGTACAAGAATCGACCCTCGAAGTACTGAATCTGTTGGGGCAGAAAGTAATGGAGTTTGACCTAACATCCGGTACAGAAAGTCTTGATGTATCCGGACTCCGACCAGGCGTTTATCTGCTAAAAATAAATGATAACGTCATAAAGATTAAAAAACAATAACCTTAAAATTTAAATACTATGAAAAAATTATTTTTATTTTTTATTGCGGTGCTACTATCAGCACCGGCATTTTCTCAAAACTCTGTGCAGAGTTTAAGAGTAGAAAACCATACAGATTGCAGGCAACATTTTACGGTTCTAGGGAATGAACACTGTATGTGTCTAGCCCCTCAGCATTATCATAGTAATTCTTAAATGATTCTTCCTCATTCTTCAATGACTCATACGAGTACTACCTTAGGAGGGAATTTTCAGCCGGGAGGAAAAATATTTGCTGCAAGAATCATTAGTAATAATCCTCCGTGTGGACCTTGGGACGGAGGAACAGCTGAACAGCCTGGCTGTGCAGGAGGTTCGTCTGTATATGTATATGTTGCTAACCCTAATTGTGAGAATCATTGCCCTGCATCTCCAACAGTAGTTGCTACAAGAGCTACTTGGATACCCGCAGGCTGTGACGGCAGGCAAGACTGGTATTTACCCCTAATTAGCATCTATGTTTTTATAAACGAGTTGTTAAATCGGTTATCTTTGAGGTTGGTGTCGCAGAGGAAGCCGATTTCCTTTTACCTATAAAACACATATAGTTAAAATCTATTTAAATATAGATTTATATAATCAATATTTATGTATAAGCGATATTTATTGCTTACTTTTGCATTAGAAATTAATTAGTAACCTTTAAATAATTAAAAAATTATGTCATTAGTTGGAAAAAAATTCCCAAACATTACCGTAGATGCTATCTCTGAAATGGGAGACGATTTAAGAATCAACGTACTTGAAGAAGCTACAAAAAACAACAAAAAAGTGTTGTTGTTTTGGTATCCGAAAGATTTTACTTTTGTTTGCCCTACAGAGTTGCACGCTTTTCAAGAAGCTTTAGCTGATTTCGAAAAAAGAAATACGATGGTTATTGGCGCTTCTGTTGATACTAACGAGGTTCACTTTGCATGGCTGAACACTGCAAAAGATAACGGAGGAATCGAAGGAGTAACCTATCCGCTTATTGCAGATACAACCAGAAACCTGGCTAACGCATTAGGAATTCTTGATGCCGAAGAAGTATATAACGAAGAGCTTGATCAAGTGATGATTGAAGGGTCAAACGTAACTTATAGAGCTACTTACCTTATTGACGAAACCGGTAAGATTTTCCACGAAAGTGTAAACGATATGCCTTTAGGAAGAAACGTAAAAGAGTATCTACGACTTATTGATGCTTATACGCACGTTCAAGAAAAAGGAGAAGTTTGTCCGGCAAACTGGGAAGAAGGAAAAGACGCCATGAAGGCAGATAGAGCAAGCACAGCAGAGTATTTGGCTACGCACGTAAACTAAAAAATAAAAAACAAATGTTAATAGAATTAGAATCAGATAATTTACAGGAAGTAGTAAGCTCAAACCCGAAGGTAGCTGTTCAGTTTTCGGCATCTTGGTGCGGAAACTGTAGAATTATGAAGCCTAAATTCAAAAAGCTTTCTACTGAAAAAGAAGATATTACGTTTGTGATTGTTGATGCAGAAAAATTTCCTGAATCAAGAAAACTTGCAAATGTAACTAACCTACCTACTTTCGCAACCTATGTTGACGGAAAACTAGTAGGAGAGACCCAAACAAACAAACAAGATGTTTTAAACGATTTAGTCAATGAAATTACCAATAATTAAACATATCACCCAATTCATCGAAGATAATGATGAAGATTATATCGTAGAAACACTTGAAGTTTTAGAGAACCTCACCGAGCTTTCTTCGCTAAAAGACGAAGAGCTTGACGTAATTGCAGAACTTATATCAAACATGTATGGTGCTTTGGAGGTGCATAAAATGACCCAAGAAGGCACCGACAAAAAAGAAGCTCTTAAGCTGTTTATGAGCAGAGTTTTGGGTTCGATAGATAAATAAGCAACTATCATAAAGATTGAAATCGGGTAACTTTCTTTGGAGTTACCCGATTTTTTTATGACTTACTCCTGACCTAAATCATATTCTTTTATCTTAAAACTGTCGTATCTTTGTATAACGATTTAAAAGATTTAAAATATGTATTATTGGAAAAAATTGTCTGCCCAGCAAAGAAAACAACGTATAGCAGAAGCTCTTGAGGAAGTCGTTAATTTCGAAGAGGATATTTCACTCGGATATCCTGCCTCAAAGCTCGACGGAAGAGTGTTTTATGATGATGCTCCTTTTCTCAAAGATGCTCCGACTCTTCAGGCTTTTGTGGCTAACCCAAACAATATTGGGTGCCATACTTTGGGTACATCAGAGAAAGCTTTTAAAGGCACACAAAATATCGAAAGAGAGGTACTTGACGTGATTGCAGTAGATATTTTTAAGGCGCAGCCCAATTCTTTTGACGGTTATATCGCACCGGGAGGAACAGAGGCTAACATTCAAGCCTTGTGGATTTATCGTAATTACTTTATCAAAGAATACAACGCTAATTCGAGCGAAATAGCCATTTTGGTTTCAGAAGACACACATTATTCTATCCCTAAAGGCTCTAATCTATTGATGATAGACTGGCTCAAAGTACCAGTTGATTTCAACAAGCGAAACATTAATCAAAGAGCCTTGAAGCAGATTATTGCAGAGGCAAAAAACAACGGTAAAAAATATTTTATTGTCGTAGTAAATATGGGGACCACTATGTTTGGTTCGGTCGATAGTATCGATGATTATACAAATGCTATAGAAGAGCAAGACTTGATATATAAGCTACATATTGATGGGGCCTACGGAGGGTTTGTTTATCCGTTTAGCAACAAAGAAAGCAACCTTAATTTTGAGAACCCTAAGGTGAGCTCCATCACTATTGACGCCCACAAAATGCTACAAGCCCCCTACGGAACCGGTATTTTTGTCTGTAGAAAAGGTCTTATCGAAAATGTTTTAACCAAAGAAGCCGAATATGTAGAAGGAATGGATCTCACGCTTTGCGGAAGTCGCTCAGGGGCGAATGCGGTTGCGGTTTGGATGATTCTCTTTACGTATGGACCTTATGGATGGTTTGAAAAAGTAAGTGTTTTGCAGATGCGTACGTCGTGGTTTTGTAAAGAGCTAAATAACCTCGGAGTGGAATATTTTAGAGAACCACACATGAACATTGTAACAATCAAAGCCGAGTATGTTCCCGCAGAAATAGCCGATAAATTTCAACTTGTCCCTCAACAGCACAATCATACGACCAACCAATGGTATAAAGTAGTCCTGATGAGGCACGTAGAGATAAATGATTTGATGGCTTTTATTGAAGCTCTAAAAAATCAAGAAAATTCTAAATAGCAAGCCACTTAAATAATTTTTGAGAACTCTGTCTATAAAAAGAAAAACCCTACCTTTGTAAGACCCCTTAAGTTAGCGTATGTATGGAGTTTAAAATCAGCAGAGAGCTTATCGAAAATATTCAGATGTATGTTGAGAGCAAAAATGACCATGAACTGGAAATTTTGCTTAAAGACATGCACCATGCTGATATTGCTGAAATTCTAGACGAACTCGAATTCGAATATGTTTCGTATGTTTTTAATATTCTTGATAGCGAAACTACCTCTGAGGTGCTCCTGGATATTGATGAAGACCTGAGAGAAGAAATTTTATCGTCGCTTTCTCCCAAAGAAATTGCAGAAGAGCTTGATGAGATGGATACCGATGACGCTGCTGATATTATAGCAGAACTTTCGGCAGAAATCAAAGACGAAGTAATCTCAGAGCTCGAAGATGTTGAGCACGCCAAAGATATTGTTGAGCTTTTACGATATGACGAAGATTCTGCTGGAGGATTGATGGGTAAAGAGCTCGTACAGGTAAACGAAAATTGGAGCGTACTTACTTGTGTAATCGAAATGCGCAAACAAGCCGAACACGTGACTCGCGTACATTCTATTTATGTGGTAGATGATCAAAACCGCCTGAAAGGACGCCTTTCGCTCAAAGATTTGCTCACCAGCTCCACTCGAAGACCTATAAGCGAAATTTATATCCCGAAAGTAGATTACGTAAAAGTAGATACCAAAGACGTGGAAGTGGCTCGAATCATGCAAAAATATGATTTAGAGGCCATCCCAGTGGTTGATGAATTAGATCGATTGGTAGGCCGAATTACCATTGATGATATTGTAGATGTAATCAAAGAAGAAGCAGACAAAGATTATCAGTTAGCAGCCGGTATCTCGCAAGACGTAGAGGCAGATGATAGCGTGATAGATCAGACCCGTGCTCGTTTGCCGTGGCTCGTTTTAGCTCTTTTTGGCGGATTTATAACAGTAAAAGTAATGGGCATTTTTGATGACGCTTTGGCTAATCACGGCCAACTTTTTTTCTTTACGCCTCTTATAGCAGCGATGGCAGGAAATGTTGGAGTGCAATCGTCAGCTATCATTGTTCAAGGATTGGCAAACAGCACCTTAAGTGGTTCGATATGGAAGCGATTAGGCAAAGAAATTACTTTGAGCCTGCTCAACGGACTAATTTTGGGGGTTATCCTGATGTTAGGAAGCCACTTTTTATTAGAGGTAGATTATATGGTGGGTATTACCGTAACAGTTGCGCTTGTTTCGGTTATTTTGATTGCTTCGCTACTCGGGACTTTTATCCCGATTACGCTTAATAAATACGGTATCGATCCTGCACTTGCTACCGGGCCGTTTATTACTACCAGTAATGATATTTGTGGTATTTTGATTTACTTCTCGATTGCCAAGCTAATCTTAGGATTCTAAATCTTTTTTTATCCAAAGAAATCTCTTTGCCCCGTTTTCTTACATTTTTAAAGTCTTTTAATACAAGATGTTTTTCTTTCTTATCAAAAGAAGTATATTTGTTAGTCTAAAAAATATTTTAATCAATGAAAAAAGCATTATTACCTATGTTTGTTATGGCAGCTCTTGTTTCGTGTAAAAATGATAAACCCGAAGAAGTAGCTCAAATCACCTACCCGGAAACCAAAAAGGGAGATATGGTCGATACTTATTTTGAAACAGAGATCAATGATCCCTATCGTTGGCTCGAAGATGATCGCTCGGCCGAAACCGCAGAATGGGTAAAAGCTCAAAACGAAATAACTTTTGGTTATTTGGAGCAAATTCCATACAGAAATCAAATCAAAAATCGTTTGGAAGAGTTGTGGAACTACGAAAAAATAGGTGCTCCGTTTGTAGAAGGAGAATATACATATTATTATAAAAATAACGGACTGCAAAATCAATCGGTTTTGTATCGTAAAGATAAGGACGGAAAAGAAGAGGTGTTTCTAGACCCTAATACTTTCTCAGAAGACGGAAGTACTTCGTTGGGAGGAATCAATTTTTCGAAAGACGGAAAAACAGTAGCCTATGCAATTTCTGAAGGAGGTAGCGACTGGAGAAAAGTTATTATTATGGATGCAGAATCTAGAAGGATTCTAGAAGACACGTTGGTTGATGTTAAATTTAGCGGACTTTCGTGGAAAGGAAATGAAGGCTTTTATTACTCGAGCTATGACAAGCCAGAAGGAAGTGAACTTTCTGCAATGACAGACGAACACAAATTGTATTTCCATAAATTAGGAACAGCTCAAAAAGATGATGAAATAATTTTTGGGATTGAACAAAAAAGACGTTATGTGGGCGGAGGTGTTACCGAAGATGATAAATATTTAATCATCACGGCTGCTAATACTACTTACGGAAACGAGCTTTATATCAAAGATTTAACTAAAGCAAATAGCCCTATTGTAGCTATGGTAGATAATTTTGATAATAGTCATTATGTAATCGAAAATGAAGCTGATAAACTATTTGTCGTAACCGATAAAGATGCTCCAAACAGCAGAATTATAACGGTTGATGCCAAAAGTCCTCAACCTGAAAACTGGGTTGATTTTATTGCTGAAACAGAGAATGTGCTTTCGCCTTCTACCGGATCTGGATATTTTTTCGCTCATTATATGAAAGATGCCATCTCGCAAGTACAGCAATATGATTATTCTGGTAAAATGATGCGTGAGATAGAGCTTCCCGGAGTAGGAACTGTTGGTGGGTTTAGTGGTAAAAAAGAAGATACAACGCTTTATTATACTTTTACTAATTATACCACAGCAGGTACAATCTATGCGTTTGACCCGCAAGATGGAACATCAGAGGTATATGAAAAATCAAAAGCCAAATTCAGCTCAGATCAATACGAATCAAAACAAGTATTTTATACCTCAAAAGATGGAGCAAAGGTTCCGATGATTATTACTCATAAAAAAGGATTAAAACTTGACGGAAAAAACCCAACTATGCTGTACGGATACGGAGGTTTTAATATCAGTCTTACTCCGAGCTTTTCGATTGCTAATGCAGTTTGGCTCGAAAACGGAGGCGTTTATGCTGTGCCAAACATCAGAGGTGGAGGCGAGTATGGTAAAGAGTGGCACGTAGCAGGAACACAAATGCAAAAACAAAACGTATTTGATGATTTTATAGCTGCGGCTGAATACTTGATTGCCGAAAATTATACTTCGTCTGACTTTTTGGCTATCAGAGGAGGCTCAAATGGCGGACTTTTGGTAGGAGCTTGTATGACTCAGCGTCCAGAATTATTTAAAGTAGCTCTTCCGGCAGTGGGTGTGTTAGATATGCTTCGTTATCATACTTTTACAGCCGGAGCAGGTTGGTCGTATGACTACGGAACCGCCGAAGATAACCTAGAGATGTTCGAATACCTAAAGGGTTATTCTCCGTTACATAATGTAAAAGAAGGAGTAGAATATCCTGCAACTATGGTGACCACAGGTGATCATGATGACAGGGTAGTGCCTGCGCATAGCTTTAAGTTTGCTGCAGAACTGCAAGCCAAACAAACCGGAACAAACCCCGTGCTTATCAGGATTGATGTCAATGCAGGACACGGAGCCGGAAAGCCACTGTCGAAAACTATTGAAGAAGCAGCCGATATTCAGGCCTTTACGCTTTATAATATGGGAATTAAAAAGCTGTAACCAAAAAAAGTTACCCAAAAAATTAAAAGCCCAACGAATTATATCGATAATTCGTTGGGCTTTTTTATTAAAGCATTAGAACTCCGCTCTAATCTGCTTTTAAGGCTCTCTTAAAATAAAAATCGTCTGAGATTGTTGTACTTTGAGTTGAGCAAATAAAACTTCTGCATCGGTTGCTTTATTTTGCTTTTAAAAGTTTTATCGACGATGAGCGTTTAATCAAAAGAAAAAGCTGCCACAATTTTTATTTTGAGACAGCTTCTGTTCTAAAGATTTAAAAATTTGTTTTAATTCTGTTGTGCTTCTTGCTCAGCTTGTTGAATCATAGTTTCGTTAGCTGTAATAGCAAACTCTACACGTCTGTTTTGGCTACGTCCTTCTACTGTTGAGTTGTCAGCAATCGGATCTGCAATCCCCATTCCTTTTGTTTCAAAGCGAGAGGCTTTAAGCCCTTTGTCTACTAAATAGTCTTTTACAGAGGCAGCTCTTTGCTCTGATAGCCTTAGGTTAAAGTCTGCAGGGCCTGTGCTATCTGTGTATCCAAAAATTTGAATATCTGTTTCTGAATATTCAGTAAAAACAGGAATAAGTCGGTCTAAATTTGCTTTAGCAGCAGCAGTAAGTGTAGATTTGCTGGTGTCAAATCGAACAGCATTTTCTCCTAAAACCAATTGAATTCCTTCTCCAACTCGTTCTACATCTGCTCCTGGAACCGCTTCTTCGATTTGTTGAGCTTGTTTATCCATTTTATTTCCGATTACACCTCCGGCAACACCTCCAACAACACCTCCGATTACTGCACCGGCTGCTGTGTTTCCGCCTTTGCCGAGGTTATTTCCTAATACTCCGCCAAGAACTGCTCCGGCTGTTGCCCCTATGGCAACGCCTTTTTGTTCGTTACTGGCATTTTTTACACTATCACAGCCTGTAAACATAGTGGCTGCCAATATACTTAATGTAACTAAAGATATTTTTATTTTTTTCATAAGATTGTGTTTTTATTGTTTTGTAAATTGATATACGACTTCTGTGTTTTTCCCTCCAACATTTATGTTGTCAATGAGTTGAAATGAGTTTTCTGATTGGTTTCTAACCTTTAAGAAATAGCCTTGTGTTACGTTTCTGGCTTTTTCTCCTTCGGTGATTTTTAAAGTAAAATCTCCGGCTTTAGTAACGGTCCAGACAATAGGACTACTGAATGTTGGGCATCCGGCTTTGGCCAAAGACATCGTTCCGCTATTGTTGTTGGCCACAAACTTCCATTGGCTTCCTTCAAAACATTTTGCTTCGGCAATGTTAAAAGAATTTACTTTAATTACATCAGAACCCGAGTAACTCACGGTTGTGATAACCCAGTTGCCTTTAATGCCTGATTGAGATTTAGTGTCAATAGTCGATTTACAAGAGGCAAGGAATAAAATCGAGACACACAAAAAAAGAGCTTTTTTCATAGTTTTACAGTTGTTTGAATTTATTTGTAATATTATGTGAAATTAACACAATTCTCGTACCAATTAAGTTTTATATTAAAAAAACACCTTTATAAACAAAAATTGCTTTGCCGGTTAAGAATATATTGTTATAAACCTTGCCTTTCATAAATGAGACGTCTAATTTTCCTCCCACCACTTTAATATTAATTTTTTGCGAGGTGACTTTTTTTAATACATGCATAGCAATAGCAACTGCAGCAGCTCCAGTTCCGCAAGAGAAGGTTTCGTCTTCTACACCACGTTCATAAGTACGTAGAGCAAAAGTGTTTTCGCCTATTTGTTTTACGAAATTTACGTTGCTTCCATCTTCTCCATACAAATTACTATATCTGATTTTTGCCCCTTCGGTTTTTATATCTATGTTTTCTAAATCCTCTACAATTTCCACATGATGTGGAGACCCGGTATCTACAAAAATATAGTTGTCATAAACTTTCACTTCATCCACATCTTTCATCTGCAAAGCAACCACATCGTTTTCGATAGTTGCAAAATGTAGCCCGTCTGTAGCGATAAAGGTGGTTTGGTTTTCGATAATTCCGAGTTGTTTAGCAAAAGCCACAATGCATCTTCCTCCGTTGCCACACATAGAGCTTTGATTTCCGTCAGAGTTATAATAGACCATTCTGAAATCATTTTCAGTATCATTTTCTAAAAGAATCAATCCGTCTGCCCCAATTCCGAAACGCCTGTCACATAATTTTGCGACAAGCTGTGTGTCTTCTTTCAAGAAAAAATTGTCACGATTGTCAATCATCACAAAATCGTTTCCTGTGCCTTGGTATTTATAGAATTTTATTTTCACTTTTTACCTAATTCGATGATTTCTAAGTTTCTAATCTGGTCTTTGTCAATTTCAAATCGCAACATAGTTCTGATTTGATGCGCTCCGTAAATCCCTGCTGCACCCGGATTCAGATGCAAGAGATGTAAATCTTTGTCATATATCACTTTTAAGATATGCGAATGTCCGCAAATGAATATTTTGGGCGTGTTTAGTTCTAACTCAGCTTTTACTCTCGGGTTATATTTTTTCGGATAACCCCCAATATGGGTAATATATACCTCAACATCTTCGCACTTAAAGCGATTGTCCAGCGGAAACTCCATTCGTGCTTTTGCATCATCGATATTTCCGTATACAGCTCGCAGTGGTTTTAATTTCTTAATTGTGTCGGTTACTTTTAGATCTCCGATATCTCCGGCATGCCAAACCTCATTAGCTTGATTGACGTACTTTAAAATCTTGTCATCTATATGACTATGCGTATCTGAGAGTAAGAGAATTTTTTTCAAAGCAGTGGCGTTTGTTCTTATGCAAAATTAAGGAAATTACATCAGAAATATAAAGTTTAAATGCTCTATAAATTTTAAAGTAGGCAAAAAATTATTCTATATATTCTTTATGTGTTCCCAAGCCATAGGTTATTCCAAACCCGAAATGGCTGTTTCTGGAAATATCACCATAAAATTTAAGTCCGATACTTCTGCCGAAAGCCACTTTCTTCTTTCCGGTAGGGATAATTCCAACATAGGCTCTAAACCGTTTTTTTCTGTTTTTGAACAGCTTGTAATTTAATTCGAATGGGAAGCCGAAGTAGTTTTCTTTTTCAAAAGTATATCCGTTGGATTGTTCTTTGTAAAAATCTCTGTCATAATAGGCTATTCCTCCCGAGAAGCTAAAAGAGCTACCTTTGAAAACATAGCGCTTGCCATACAAAACTCAGTATTCTCTTACTCTTTCTCGATCTTTGATTATCGGAAACGGAGCAAAGGGGCTAAGCAAAACATAATCTTGACTGAACCCTCCAAAATAAGCTACTCTTGTTGTTAGCAAATCTCTTTTGTGAAATTGCCAGTTCAGCGTTCCACCTAAAGAAACCCCTCCACCTGATTCATTACCCAAAATTCCTATATAACCCTCTGAGAAAATTATCGGGTGGAACGGTTTTTTGTGAACTGATAAAGAATCTGTAGTTTCTGAGCTTTGAGCCAGGGCAAATACTGGAAACAGTAACCCTAAAAGAAGTAGAGTCTTCATAATCAATATAATTGTGATTGCAAATATATCAAAAAAGTAATGCTTTTGATATATATGGCAAATGCTGAAAAATCCTTACTTTTGTAACTTAAATTTTTCCAAAATGCATAATCCCAAAAGATATACCATCACAGCTGCACTTCCTTACACGAATGGTCCGATTCACATTGGTCATTTAGCCGGAGTGTATGTGCCTGCCGATATTTATTCAAGATATTTACGCCTTCACAATCGTGATGTAGTTTACATTTGCGGAAGCGACGAACACGGAGTGGCAATTTCGATGAAAGCCAAAAAAGAGGGAATCACTCCGCAACAAGTTATTGATAAATACGACGGAATAATCAGAAAATCGTTTGAAGATTTCGGGATTTCGTTTGACAATTATTCTCGTACATCCAGAGAAATCCATCATAAAACCGCTTCAGAATTTTTTAAAAAACTGTATGAAGACGGAAAGTTTATCGAAGAGGTAACCGAACAATTATACGACCCGAAGGCAGAGCAATTTTTGGCCGACCGTTTTGTTGTCGGAACGTGTCCGAAATGTCAGAATCCGGAAGCCTACGGAGACCAATGCGAAAAATGCGGAACTTCACTGAATGCGACCGACTTAATCAATCCGAAATCGACCATTACAGGAACTGTTCCGGTGTTGAAATCGACCAAACATTGGTTTTTACCTCTCAACGAATATGACACTTTTATGAGAGAATGGATTTTGGACGGACATAAAAATGATTGGAAACCCAATGTGTACGGTCAAGTAAAATCGTGGTTGGATGACGGACTCAAACCCAGAGCTGTAACCCGAGATTTGGATTGGGGAATTCCCGTTCCAGTTGAAGGAGCTGACGGGAAAGTGTTGTATGTATGGTTTGATGCTCCGATTGGATACATTTCGTCAACCAAAGAATGGGCAGAAAAAGTAGGCAAAGATTGGACTCCGTATTGGAAAGACCAAGACACCAAACTCATTCACTTTATCGGAAAAGACAATATCGTTTTTCACTGTGTGATTTTCCCTGCGATGCTCAAAGCAGAAGGAAGTTATATTTTACCAGACAATGTGCCTGCCAACGAGTTTTTGAATTTAGAAGGAAACAAATTGTCAACTTCAAAAAATTGGGCTGTCTGGCTGCACGAATATTTGGAAGATTTTCCGAACAAACAAGATGTTTTGCGTTATGTGTTGACAGCCAATGCACCCGAAACCAAAGACAACGACTTTACGTGGAAAGATTTTCAGGCGAGAAATAACAACGAATTGGTGGCTGTATTCGGGAACTTTATCAACCGTGTGGTGGTACTTACGCATAAATATTATGATGGAATTGTTCCTTCGCCAAACGAATTTACCGAAGTTGATGAGCAAACTTTAACCGAACTAAAAGCGTATCCTGAAGTTTTAGAAAGTTCTATCGAAAGATATCGTTTTAGAGAAGCGTTGAACGAAATGATGAACGTGGCTCGTCTCGGAAATAAATATTTGGCAGACGAAGAACCGTGGAAACTCATCAAAGGAAATCCGGAACGAGTAAAAACGCAAATGTATGTAGCCTTGCAAATTGCTGCGGCTTTGAGCAGTTTGTGTGAACCTTTTTTGCCTTTTACATCACAAAAATTAAATAAAATTCTCAATCAAAATCAAGGAGAAATCACTTGGAAAAACATTTCTGAAACTTCAAATTTGATTAAAGCAGGACATCAAATCGGTCAAGCCGAATTATTATTCGATAAAATCGAAGACGAACAAATTCAAAAACAAATCGAGAAATTGGAAGCAACTAAAAAAGAAAATTCTGTTCAAGCTGTTCAAATTGCACCTCAAAAAGACGAAACCACTTTTGATGATTTTACAAAAATGGATTTAAGAGTAGGAACCATTCTCGAAGCCGAAAAAATGCCAAAAGCGGATAAATTGTTAGTTTTGAAAGTGGATACAGGAATTGATGTAAGAACCGTGGTTTCCGGAATTGCAGAACATTTTTCTCCAGAAGAAGTTATCGGGAAAAGAGTTACGATTCTGGCAAATCTTGCTCCGAGAAAACTTCGTGGAGTAGAAAGTCAAGGAATGATTCTGATGACCAATGACAAAGACGGAAAACTAGTTTTCTTGAATCCGGATAACGAAGGAGTAGAAAACGGAGCTTTGATAAGCTAATTAACAACCTTAGACAAAAACTATGAACTGGATTATTTTAATTATTGCCGGATTATTCGAAGTAGCTTTTGCTTCTTGCCTCGGGAAAGCCAAAGAAGCCACAGGCAACGAAGCATATATGTGGTACGGAGGTTTTTTGGTTTGTTTGGTAATCAGTATGGCACTACTAATCAAAGCCACTCAAACACTTCCTATCGGGACAGCTTATGCAGTTTGGACCGGAATCGGAGCCGTAGGAACAGTTCTTGTAGGAATTTTTGTGTTTAAAGAACCTGCTAGTTTTTGGAGGGTGTTTTTTATTACGACGCTTATCTCTTCGATTATCGGTTTGAAGGCCGTTTCGAGTTAACATTTTTTGAAATTTAATCTACTAAAAAAACAACGCTTTGTATCATAACAAAAATATTCGTGTCATCGCCTTTGATGCAGACGACACATTGTGGGAAAACGAACCCTATTTCGAGGAAATCGAAAAGAAATTTTGTGTCTTGATGGAAGATTATCTTTCACATCAGAGCATTTCGCAAGAAGTATTCCGTATTCAGATTAAAAACTTACCGCTTTATGGTTACGGAATTAAACCTTATATCCTTTCGCTTATCGAAACAGCAATAGAGATTTCTGGAAAAAATTTGCCTATCGAAGCCGTAGCAAGAATCCTTCAACACGGCAAAGAGCTTCTTGAAAAACCCATTGTTTTGATAGACGGAATCGAGAAAACCCTAAAACAACTTCACCAAAAGTATAAACTCATTGTGGTTACCAAAGGTGATTTGCTCGACCAACACCGCAAGTTGCATAACTCGGGTTTGGGAGCTTATTTTCATCATATCGAGGTGCTTTCCGAAAAAGCAGACGAAAATTACCTAAAGCTTCTCAAGCGATTAGAGATTAACCCCGAAGAATTTTATATGGTCGGCAATTCGCTCAAGTCAGACATTCTCCCGGTCCTGAATATCGGAGGTTATGCCACTCATATCCCCTTTAGAACTACTTGGGCACACGAGCGAATCGACTTTGAAATCAAACACGAGAACTTCACTACCGCAAAAGAAGTTTCACAAATTTTGAACTTGCTCGATATTTAGCTTAACATTTTATAAAGAGTCTCTTACTGAATTTTAGTATCTTTGTATAATACAAACAAAAAATAAACAATTATGTATCCAGAAGAATTAGTAAAACCAATGAAAGCGGAGTTGGCTTCTGCAGGTTTCGAAGAACTATATACGGCAGAAGAAGTAAAAAACGCTTTAACTCAAGAAGGAACTACCCTTGTTGTGGTGAATTCAGTTTGTGGTTGTGCGGCTCGTAATGCACGCCCGGGAGCAAAAATGAGTTTAGATAATGCTAAAAAACCTAATCGATTGATTACGGTTTTTGCAGGAGTTGATAAAGAAGCTGTCGAAGCAGCCAGAGAGCAAATGTTTCCGTTTCCGCCTTCTTCACCAAGTATGGCATTATTCAAAAACGGAGAGCTCGTGCACATGTTAGAGCGTCACCATATCGAAGGGCGTCCGGCAGAGCTTATAGCAGAAAACCTCAAAGACGCCTACGACGAGTTCTGCTAAAAATTATCAATCACGCTTTTTAGTACTCTAAAATCGCTGAAAGATTACTGAAACCGTTTCACTACTAAAATTTGAGGCGGTTTTTTTATATTTTTTTCTTGCCTAATATAGTTGGTCTTTTGTATGTTTATATCTGATTTACAGATGACTAAGATATGAATTCCAAGTACTACAATCAACGTCAACTAGCCTTAGCGCATAACTTAAGAAAGAAAATTGCCGCTAAAGGTAATTTTAGCCTCTTTTTAAAAATACAAACATTTGATGAATTCAATCAAATAAAAAAACCGCCTCAAATTTTAGTAATGAGACAGCTTCTTTTTTTTGAGTATAAATCAATAAAGATTGCTATTCTTTTAATATCTCATCAAGAGTTTCTAATATAATCTGACAACCTTCTCTGATTTCGTCTTCAGAAATAGTAAGGGGAGGGGTAATGCGAATGGCCTTTTGTTCAAACAATAACCAGAAAAGAACAAGCCCTTTGTCTTTGCAACGTAAAATAACCTCGTTGGTGATTGCTGCATTTTCTGTTATCGCAGCCAGCATAAGCCCTCTTCCTCTAATTTCTGTAATAAGCGGATGAACGAGAAGCTGTCTGAATAATTTCTCTTTTTCAAGAGTTTGAGCCATCAAATCGGTTGATAAGATTTCTTGTAAGGTGGCTAATGAAGCTGCTGCAATTACCGGATTTCCTCCAAAAGTTGTGATGTGACCTAGCTTCGGATTATCTGATAAGCAATCCATCATTTCTTCGGAAGCCACAAATGCTCCACAAGGCATTCCGCTTGCCATTCCTTTTCCGATGGTGATAATATCAGGGATAGCTCCATAATGTTCAAACCCGAATAGCTTTCCGGTGCGCCCGAAGCCGGGTTGAATTTCATCAACAATCATTAGTGCACCGACTTGTGTGCACCGTTGGCGTAGTTTTTTGAAATAATCATTCTTTGGCTCTACAAAACCGGCTCCGCCTTGAATGCTTTCTAAAATGACTGCTGCTGTTTTAGAGGTGATTTGGTTAAGTGCTTCCTCATCATTAAAATCAACGAACTTTACATCGGGAATTAGTGGTAAAAAAGGTGCTTTACGCTCTTTGTAATTCATCACACTCATCGACCCCATTGTGTTGCCGTGATAAGCATTATTCATCGAAATAATCTCTGAACGACCAGTTGCTCTGCGAGCTAACTTAATAGCTCCTTCGGTTGCTTCGGTGCCTGAATTAACCAAATAGGTCTTTTTTAACGGATAAGGTAAGTTCTCCGCCAAAAGTTTACAGAATTCTACCGCTGGGCTTTGGGCATATTCGCCATAGACCATCACATGCATATATTGTTGGGTTTGCTGCTGAATCGCTTCGACCACTCGGGGATGACAATGCCCTAAGGTGCAGGCAGAAACTCCGGCTACAAAGTCTAAGTGCTTGCCACCACTGGTATCATAAATATAAGAACCTTTGGCGTGAGAAACCTCTATAGCCAAAGGATATTTTGAGGTTTGCGCCTGATATTTAAAAAAATCATTCATAATAAACTTGCAGTAAAATTGTAAACTTACAAAGATACTAAAAACCCCAGAGAATTATTCCCGAATAGGTAGCGTGTTTAAAGTGGTTTTTAGAAGTTATCTAACTAGTAATTTACCAATGTCACACTCCAGACAACGTTGGTGTTGGCAATATTGTTTTTTGAGTTGCAAAAGAGATTGAGTATCAAAAGCATTTTCAGCTTGTATTCCTGTTTTTTTGAAACGTTCTATGATGGTGTTTTGTTCTGGTCTTATGTGTTGGGCTAATTTTTTGAGTGTGTCATCTGGTTGCTTGTGCTGATAGTGGTCATAGGCAAAACGAATCGGGATTACGGAGTTGATGATCAATAAATCTATAAAACCTCGGCTGAGCGATTTTCTTTTCTCCGGACTTTCTTTGTCTAAAACATAATGCGTCTTCCAATACAATGACGGTTCGGTTTTGAATAGCTGATATAAATCTTGCAGCGAATCAGTTTGGGTTAATTGGTCAAAGAAACTTTGATTTTTATGGTATAGCATGGCCAGTTGGGCTAGTCTGATGGTAGGGAAGTTATCGGGTCTGTGCTTATAAAACTCTACCGAATCAATATGCAAGTCTTGCAATTGGTGTTTAGCCTTCAGGTAATGCCACCTTTGCTGAAGGTCTTTGAGGTAGTTGTCTTCAAAGTCTTGGTTTAATAATTTTGCTCTACCCAACAAAAGGGCTTCTAAATTTTCGACTTCAAAAGATTCTTTTCTGATGATGTGAAAAGGAATAGATTGAGCAATTCTAAAAAAAATATCTCCGTTGGTGTTGAGCCCAAAATTTTTGGCAAGCATACAAAAAAATGCGGCTTCCCAATCGTTTTTGTTTTGAGCAAGCAATTGTTTGACAATCGAGGTTTTTTGTTCTACTCGCTCTGCAAAAAGCTTGTCTTTCCAGTCAGATAACACATTTTGTTTAACTTCGGCGAGTTGATTTTCGCAAAATATCCACGATTTTGTTTGGGTTAAATCCATATAGCTCTCATTTGTGTTTTCGTAGACATAATCCTTGAGTTGCAGAACAGGAATTGCAGAATTATCTTTTCTGTACACATCCACATCATAATTCCAGACCACATGCAAAATCACATTATCATAGTTGGGGTCGATGTGGTGATGGTGCAAATACCAATCTGAAGCGTTCAAATGAATCTCTACATTACCTGCCCAACGCAAATCATCGATGACCAATTGAGCATTAAAAAAATCGGCTCCGGAGCTTTGCGTATATTGCCCCGTATCAATAATGGCTAATTTTTTATTGCACACGGTCGTAAGGCTTGAAAAATCAAACTTTTTGTTATTCCATAAATAATGCAAAAAATCTTCTTTCATTTTCAATAAAAATCACTTTCGAAAATACATCTTTTTGATTAACTTTCCAAAATATAAAATTTTTATCTATTTTTATCCTAATAAAATTTGCTATTTTGAAAATAAAACTACTCTTTTTTGTGATCAAATGTTTTTTGCTAATAGCTAGCACACCCGCTTATGCGCAACAGGATTTTGACCTTATCGAGCAATTAAACGGAAGGTATGATTTTACTTTTGTCGGGAATACGATGAATTATGGAGAAAATAACATTCAAATTTCATGTCAAATTCAGACCTCTTCTTCGGCGACGCTAAACCTCTCAGCCGATGATGTTATAGAAAAAGCTTACCTGTATTGGTCAGGTTCTGGATCAGGAGTGCCTACTATAAAATTAAACGAAGAATATGTAACGGCCGAGAATTTATATGTGGCCAATACGTTAGGTCTTAGCTTTTTTGTGGCTCACGCAGATGTAACCCAACAGTTGCAAAACACCGGCAACGGAACATATACGGTATCAGAATTTGACCTGACCAGTATAATTAGTTCTTATTGCCCCAATGCCACTAATTATGCCGGGTGGACGTTAGTTGTTTTTTACGAAAACCAAAACCTGCCCATCAATCAACTGAGTCTTTTTGACGGTTTTCAATATATGTCTGGCTCTGGAAATGGTGCAGTAATAGGTGAAATTTCGATAACCCTTGATGATCTATATGTGATGGATAATGTCGGAGCAAAGATAGGTTTTGTCGCTTGGGAAGGAGATTCTACTTGGTTTCTCCACGAATCACTTTTGCTGAATGGCGAAAAACTGAGTGATGAGCCATTAAATCCTGAAAATAATGCTTTTAACAGTACCAATAGCATAACCGGCTCTTGGCAACTTTATAATATGGATTTAGATATTTATGATGCCGAAGATTATATTTTTGTGGGCGACACTACTGCTGAAGTTAAACTCACCTCGGGTCAGGATTTTGTGTTGATTTCGACCATAGTTACAAAATTCAATAACAGTCACCCGGATGCTACTATCGCTATCGAAACAGCTACCGCTCAATGTGAAGATGATTTTATGGAAGTTTTTTATACGGTTTATAACAACGAATCGTATAATGTTTTGCCGGCAAATACACCTATTGCTGTTTATATTGATGGGGTATTTGTTCAAACCACCTATACGCAAAATGATATCGAAATAGACGGCTCTCAGAGCGGAAGTGTAATGGTCAATCTTGACGGAATGGACACCCAAGAAATAGAAATTGTTTTGGTGGTAGATGATCAAGGAGACGGAACCGGGATTGTCTTTGAAATTGACGAAAATAATAATCATAGCGAGCCTTATCTGTTAACGCTTTTGAATCTGCCTCTATTTAATGATTTAGAAGATTTAGTAACTTGTGACCAAGGCAATCAAACGGCTGTATTTGATTTTTATCATTACGAAAGTTTGGTAAAACAAGACAGCTCAGATCAGGTCTCGTTTCACACTTCTAATGGAGATGCTTCTGCCAATATAAATCCTATTATCAATACTTCATCGTACGTCGTTCAGAACGAATTCCCGAAAGAAATTTTCGTGCGTATTGATAACGGAAACTGCCACAGTATTACTTCGTTTTGGCTCGAGGTAGATAACTGCTCGCTTGTTATTGTAATCGACGATGTTTTTACTGCTTGTGATTCAAGTCAAATAGAACTGTTTTATACGTTATCTAACACTAGTACAAACTATATTTTACCTGCCGATACACCGATAGAAATTTTTGCAAACGGTAACCTTATTCAAACAGTTTTTACGCAAAACGAACTCCTTCCTCAAGCTTCAGAAAGCGCAAGTGTGATAATTACGGTAGCTGAAAATACAATAGATGTAGAGTTTGTACTCAGTGTGAGTGTTACAGCAAGTAATCTTGTGATCCAAGCCAGTAGCCAGCCCTATGTTGTGTTTTTTGCTTCTGCACCTTTGTTTAATGATTTAGATGATTTAACGGCTTGTAATACAGGCAGCCAAACTGCTACATTTGATTTCTCAGAATACCAGTATTTGGTTAAACAGAACCAAACAGATTTAGTATCTTTTCACACCTCTTATCAAGATGCGATGGTTGGAGTTAACGTTATTTTTGATGCTTCTTCTTATACCACTCAAGGCTTCCCGAAAGAAATTTTTGTGCGTATAGATAACGGATATTGCCACAGTATCACTTCGTTTATTTTGCATATCAAAAACTGTCCTCCTACAGTCTATAATGCAATTTCTCCCAATAACGATGGGCGTAATGATGAATTTACTATCGAAGGGTTGTATGATATTTTTGAAAATTTTGAGCTCTATGTGTATTCGCGTTGGGGTGTTTTGATTTGGAAAGGCAATAATAATATACCTAAATGGAGAGGAGAAGTAACCGAGCGAAATGCTGTCTTTTTAGAACAAGCTCCCGAAGGAACCTATTATTATATCCTCGAACTTAACGACCCAGATTATCCGCAACCTTTGCAGGGTTTTCTGTATCTTACCCGATAACTGCTCGAACTAAAACATTGATTCTATTGGAATTCTCTGCCTAAAATTGTATATTTGCTCGATTTTATTCAGAACCTTTTAAACAAACAATAAATTATGGCAAAAATTAAAGTCGCTAATCCGGTAGTGGAATTAGACGGAGACGAAATGACAAGAATTATTTGGTCTTTTATCAAAGAACAACTTATTCTTCCGTATCTTGATTTGGATATAAAATATTATGATTTAGGTATCGAACATCGTGATGCTACTAATGATCAAGTTACTATTGATGCTGCCGAAGCCATTAAAAAATATAACGTAGGAATCAAATGTGCTACCATCACTCCAGATGAGCAGCGTGTAGAAGAATTCGGATTGAAAGAAATGTGGCGTTCACCAAACGGAACTATCCGTAATATTGTGGGCGGAACAGTTTTTCGTGAGCCAATCATAATGAGCAACGTACCGAGGTACGTGCAAGGATGGACACAGCCGATTGTTATCGGGCGTCATGCTTTCGGAGATCAATATAAAGCAACCGACAAAGTTATCAAAGGAAAAGGAACCCTTACGATGAGCTTTACTAACGAAGCCGGAGAAACCACATCTTGGGAAGTATATAACTTCAAAGGCGACGGAGTAGCCCTGAGTATGTACAATACAGACGAATCTATTTATGGGTTTGCTCATTCTTCGTTCCAGATGGCATTGACCAAAAAATGGCCTTTATACCTTTCTACCAAAAATACCATCCTAAAAGCTTATGACGGACGTTTCAAAGACATCTTTGAAGAAGTATATCAAGAGCACTATAAAACCCAATTTGACCAAGCCGGAATCACTTATGAACACAGACTTATTGACGATATGGTAGCTTCTGCTATGAAGTGGAGCGGAGGTTTTGTTTGGGCTTGTAAAAACTATGACGGAGATGTTCAATCAGATACAGTTGCACAAGGATTTGGTTCGCTCGGGCTAATGACTTCTGTATTGGTTACTCCTGACGGAAAAACAGTCGAAGCAGAAGCAGCTCACGGAACCGTTACACGTCACTACAGACAGCACCAACAAGGTAAGAAAACCTCGACCAATCCAATCGCATCCATTTTTGCTTGGACAAGAGGACTAATGCACAGAGGTAAGCTAGACAACAACCAAGCGCTTATCACTTTCTGTGAAAATCTAGAACAAGTGTGTGTCGAAACGGTAGAAAGCGGAAAAATGACCAAAGATTTGGCAATGCTCGTAAAGCCAGAAGGGCTTACAGAAGCAGATTACCTGACTACACAAGATTTCTTAGAAGCTCTAAAAGTAAACTTAGAGAAGAAATTAGCTTAATTATAAAGCCAATTCGAAGATATTTTCGAATTCAAATAAATTTAAAAAAGACTGTGTCATTAGATGCAGTCTTTTTGTTTTGCATCAAGTCTTTATTTATACGATTTATCTAAGTACAAGACAAAAATAATAAACCACAGACTATTATGTTTTTAGCCACAAATTCACAGATGAAATTTGATTGGAACAATCAAAAAAAATCAAACACAAATAAATACTTTCTGTTTAATTTTAAGTCTTTTATAATTTTCGACGAGTCGAAATTATTCTGTGTACATTGTATGTGATTTTAGCTAAATTAAAAATATAAATATTTTAATATGTGATAGTTATAGTTTTTGTCGTGTGCTAAAACGATTTATATGACTTAAAAAATCTGTAAATCCTCTTTTATTTTTTAACTTTACGCTTTACAACTTATCAGTATGAAAAAAATATATAGCTTTGTCTTTTTGCTTCTTGTTTGTGTGGGCTGTACCTCATCGGTCGAGCAATCAGATTTACAACACCTTAACGGATATTGGGAAATAGAAAAAGTAACCCAACCTAAAGGAAAAGAAGTTGATTTTAGTATGAATACGATTTATGATTATTACGAAATTGACCAAAATCATAAAGGCTTTTACAAAAAAGCTTCTCCTCAGCTTGACGGAACTTTTATGGTTGATGATTATCAAGAAGAAATCAAGGTTTCCCAAAAAGATAATGAGTTTATTTTGAAATTCCATTCGGAGTTCAACGACCGAGAAGTGATCATCACAGAACTGTCTTCGCATCGTTTTTCTTTTATAAATCAAGATAACAAAACCTATTTTTATAAAAGAGCCGAACCCCTAAACATCATTAATAATGAGCAGTAGCAAACGAAATAATGATAGTTTTTTGATAGGAGATGTGCTCAAAGAGTTTATCCATAAAAATAAGCTCGAGGCCGGTATGAATGCAGTCGATGCCAAACAAGCCTGGATTAACCTTATGGGCAACGGAGTGAATAGTTATACCAAAGAAGTAATCCTGAAAAACAATGTGTTGTATGTTTGGCTTACTTCGTCTGTACTTCGGGAAGAGCTTCTTTACGGAAAGCAAAAAATAATCAAGATGATCAACGAAGAGTTAGGGAAAGACGTAGTTAGAGATGTGGTGCTAAGGTAAGCAATCAACTGAAGATGAGCCGTCATAACTAAGAGAAAATAAAGAATGCTTGAATGTGATTACCTAATCAGCAAACGATATTGCTCAAAATGCGAACAAGAAAATGTAGAAACCCGACAGCCGTTTCATTATTTGTTTATGTACTTTATCGAAGACTTAACTTTTTACAAATTATAATTATTTAGGGTCTTATACTCTTTCATCTATTTTAAACTTAACTTATAAATTTATAATGCAAACCTTAATCATCAACATAAAACAATTAGTTCAAATCAGAGAATCTCATATAGAAAAAGTATCAGGTGTAGATATGGGCACTTTACCTGTGTTGGAGAATGCATATTTACTTATAAAAGACGGCTTGATTGCTGATTTTGGGTCAATGCATAATTTACCGGAGATAAATATCGAAAAAGTAATCGATGCTACAGGGAAAGTTGTTATGCCTACTTGGGCTGATTCGCATACGCATATCGTATATGCCGGCAATCGTGTACAGGAATTTGTAGATCGCATCAATGGCTTGTCGTATGAAGAGATAGCCAACCGCGGAGGCGGAATCCTCAACTCTGCCCAATTGCTTAACCAAACCAGCGAAGAGGAGCTTTATGAGCAATCAAAAGCTCGTTTAGAAGAAGTTATCTCACAAGGAACAGGAGCTGTCGAAATCAAATCGGGTTATGGTTTGACCCTTGAAGGTGAACTTAAGATGCTGCGGGTTATAAAACGACTAAAACAAGAATACAAGCTACCTATCAAAGCTACTTTTTTAGGAGCTCACGCGGTGCCGAAAGAATATAAAGACAATCCTCAAGGATATATTGATTTGATTGTGAGCGAAATGCTTCCGAAAATTGCCCAAGAGAATTTAGCCGATTATATTGATGCTTTTCTGGAAACAGGCTATTTTTCGGTGGAGCAAACCCGACAAATTATCGAAGCAGGTAAAAAGTATAACCTTCCGGCAAAAATTCATGTAAATCAATTTACGACTATAGGCGGAATACAGTTGTGTGTAGAGAACGGAGCCGTTTCGGTTGATCATTTGGAGGTAATGAATGATGAAGATATTAGCATCTTAAAAAACTCGCAGACCATGCCTGTAGCCTTGCCATCGTGTTCTTATTTTATTAGTATTCCTTATACGCCTGCTCGCCGAATGATAGCCGAAGGATTACCTCTGGCACTGGCTTCTGATTTTAACCCGGGAACAACACCAAGCGGAAATATGAATTTTGTGGTCGCAACAGCCTGTATCAAAATGAAAATGACTCCCGAAGAAGCTATCAATGCAGCGACCATTAACGGCGCTTATGCCATGGGCTTGCAAAACGAAGTAGGAAGCATAACCAAAGGCAAAAAAGCCAATCTCATTGTTACCCAACCAATCCCGAATTATTATCAAATTCCTTATTCGTTTGGAACCAACCTAATTGATAAAGTCTTAATAAACGGAAAAGTGTTTGCAGATCGCTAACATGCGTTTTTTATTAGTGGAATATCCTCTACAATCTTAATAATTGAAAAGTTGAAAAATATAACGTTTCGGGGCGTGCCGAAGGCAGGAAGGTTAAATCTCGATTCAGCATCAAGGCTAGGTAAACGAATCAGTCGAATTAAAAACAAAGAGACGAATATAATTCGTTTTTGGCGGTGAAAGAAACACCAACGTTCAACTTAGCATAAAGGATGCTAGATACTTTGAGTTAGTATATTGAGTTAGGGTTGAGTGAATTATAGGAGCAATGTGAATTTCAGATAGATATAAAAAAAATCATTAATGTCCGATAAAAAATAAAACAGGATGATTTTATTTTTCATCTAT
>CAYPCZ010000030.1:0-28237 GCA_964409345.1 uncultured Flavobacterium sp.
GAGCATCAGTAGTATGGGCGGCATTCAAGGGAGTGTTAAGTTTCCGGGCTTGTCGGCCTATAGCTCGAGTAAGGCAGCGGTGATTACGCTTACCGAACTTCTGGCCGAAGAGTATAAAGATAAAGGAATTGTTTTTAATGCTTTGGCTTTAGGAGCCGTGCAGACCGAAATGCTTGATGAGGCTTTTCCGGGTTATAAAGCCAATATAGAACCGTATGAAATGGCAAAATATATTGCTAACTTTGCTTTAGAAGGAACAAAATTCCATAACGGTAAAATTATTCAGGTTTCGAATTCTACGCCTTAATTCATAAAAAAACACACAAAATATTAAAACTAAATGAAAAACCTACTATACATATTAGCTTTGTTGGTCTTACTATCATGTAAGAATGAAACTACTCCCTCTGTTGATACAATTCCAGAAGTAAGCATAGAAACAGAAAAGAGAGTTGCCGTTTTTAGTTCAGATTTACAGTTAATCATCAAAAACTGGAGCGCTTATTATAGAAAACGTCAAGCTGATTTTGATTTAAATGATTTTAATGTTGCAGAGAATCAAAAAATAGAACCGATGGAAGGAAGTGTGTATGGCGTTTTTGATAAAGAGTTTAATTCTGTTTATACTGATTTTTTAGTGTTTTCGCAAGACAGAGAAAGCTACATTGACATTGATAGTTACGCATGGAGTGTCGATGAAGATAATAACGTAATGTTCGAGGCCGATCAAGAAATAAATCTAGTAAACATTCCCTTGCAAAGAGTAAAACGCATTGGTTTTTATGGCCCGTCAGCCCGAGTAGAGGATGCTTTTTGGCTCGATGAGTATAATGTTGTCTTAGTCGGAAACAGCTATGATAACATTCCTTTTATTAAAATTTTTAATCTGATTGAAAACGAATACCGCGTTTATTTTTATAAAGAACCTTTAAATTTTAAATCAGAATACTTAGCAGAAAGATTTAAACAAAAAGGTTTGAAATTTACAGAATAAGTTTAATTTCTAAAGTTACAGACTATGGCACACTTCATCAAAATATACCCTGAAAACCCTAACGAAAGAGAAATTGCAAAAGTGATAAAAGTTCTTAAAGAAGGAGGATTAGTAATTTATCCGACCGATACGGTTTATGGTTTAGGATGTGATATTACCAATACCAAAGCCTTAGAGCGAATTGCCAGAATCAAAGGCATCAAGCTCGATAAAGCTAACTTTTCGTTTGTGTGTAGTGATTTGAAAAACATTTCAGATTATGTAAGGCAAATTGATACCCCTACGTTTAAGATTTTAAAACGAGCATTACCTGGGCCTTATACCTTTATTTTACCGGGTAACAACAATCTTCCGAAAGAATTCAAAAAGAAAACTACCGTCGGCATTAGGGTGCCCGATAATACTATTGCTATCGAAATCGTAAGACAACTAGGCAACCCGATTGTTTCCACTTCTATTTATGATGAAGACGAAGTATTAGAATACACGACTGACCCGGAGCTTATTTTTGAAAAATGGCAAAACCTTGTTGATATTGTTATAGACGGTGGCTACGGAGATAATTATGCTTCGACCGTTATTGATCTTTCAGACGGAGAACCTGTGGTTATCAGAGAAGGCAAAGGAAGTTTGGATGTTTTGTAGAATAGGGTATTTCTACAAAAAGCACTTTTGTGAAATCTTTAACAGCTGCTTTTGTAACCTTTTCGTTTGTATATACGTATAATCATCGTACTATAAACATACGAGAAGACAAATAGATGAGACAACTTAAAATTACAAAGCAGGTAACCAACAGGGAAACTGCATCTTTAGACAAGTATCTTCAGGAAATCGGAAAAGTAGATTTAATCACTGCAGATGAAGAGGTAGAATTAGCACAACGGATTAAGGCAGGAGATCAAAGAGCTTTAGAAAAACTTACCAAAGCCAACCTACGTTTTGTAGTGTCGGTAGCTAAACAATATCAAAACCAAGGACTTACACTCCCGGATTTAATAAACGAAGGAAACTTAGGGCTTATCAAAGCAGCTCAGCGTTTTGACGAAACCAGAGGATTTAAGTTTATTTCGTATGCGGTTTGGTGGATTCGCCAGTCGATACTGCAAGCATTGGCAGAACAATCTCGTATTGTAAGATTGCCACTCAACAAAATTGGCTCGATTAACAAAATCAACAAAATGTATGCTTTGTTAGAGCAATCTAATGAGCGTCCCCCAAGTGCAGAAGAAATAGCCAAAGAATTGGATATGACCGTAAATGACGTGAAAGAGAGTATGAAAAACTCCGGACGTCACCTCTCGATGGATGCGCCGCTTGTAGAGGGAGAAGACTCTAACCTTTATGACGTATTGCGTTCGGGAGAATCTCCGAACCCAGACAGAGAATTGATTCACGAATCTCTTCGTACAGAAATCGAAAGAGCTTTAGAAACCCTTACACCACGTGAGGCAGATGTGGTTCGCTTGTACTTTGGTCTGGGCGATCAGCACCCGATGACCTTAGAAGAAATAGGAGAGACCTTTGACCTTACGCGTGAGCGAGTTCGTCAAATTAAAGAAAAGGCAATCAGAAGACTAAAACACACCTCAAGAAGCAAAATCCTGAAAACGTATTTGGGATAATTTCTTTCAGAAAAAAGAGAATAGAACATAGAAAAAAGACTATGGAAATTATATCAAAAGCTCATTCAATTTTTAATTATGAATGGGCTTTTGACTTTGTAAAACACACGACTAAAATATGAAAAACACTCTTATTGCCCCTTCGGTTTTAGCAGCCGATTTCGCTAACCTGCAACGTGATATTGAAATGATTAACCAAAGTCAAGCCGATTGGTTTCATATTGATATTATGGATGGCGTTTTTGTGCCTAATATTTCGTTTGGCATGCCGGTTTTAGACGCCATAAACAAACACGCCAAAAAAACGATTGATGTTCACCTGATGATTGTTCAGCCCGAACGCTATATCAAAACTTTTGCACAGCTTGGCGCAGATGTTTTGACGGTTCATTATGAGGCTTTAACTCATTTGCACAGAACCTTACAAGAAATCAAAGCAGAAGGAATGAAAGCCGGTGTGGCGCTGAATCCGCATACAAACGTAGCTCTATTAGAAGATTGTATCAATGATATTGATTTAGTCTGTATTATGAGTGTAAATCCTGGGTTCGGAGGGCAATCTTTTATAGAAAACACCTACAAAAAGGTACAACAACTCAAAGAAATCATTACTAGAAACGGAGCTTCAACACTTATCGAAATTGACGGAGGAGTGACTTCTAAAAATGCAAAACAACTCGTCGAAGCAGGAGCGGATGTATTGGTCGCCGGAAGTTTTGTTTTTAATTCCGAAAACCCGATAGCAACTATTGCTAATCTGAAAGAAATTACGCGATAAATAAATAACCCTCCAACTACTTAAAGAAGGAGGGAATTTCAATTGCTTTATTTCTGTTTTTTGTAGTTTTTATTCGAAAGCATAACCCTAATAAAGTGAGTTATACCGATTAAGTATATACTAACTATTAGTATTTTAAAGGCTAAACTATTTGAATTAGAGAAACCTATTAGAAAAAAAATAGTGGATACTAAAAATTTTAAATATATATTTTTCATATAACTCTATTTTAAGCATACGAAACACAACCTCCTGCACATCCTAAAGCTGCCGCTGCAACAAGAGCAGCTGAAACAATTCCACAACCCTGACAAAACACCGTTGAGACACCCGTAATAACTATCATTTTTCCCAACATCTCATTTGTGTCAAAGGCATATCCCATACAAGCTCCAAAGCATTCGCCATAACTTATTCGTCCATCTCCATTTGAATCAACACACGCTAGAGAATATGAACCATAACAACTAGAATAGGTAACCATTCCTCCCGAAGTTAGACTACCATTACCATTGTCTTCTAATTCTAATTCTACTATTAAATCTAGTCCCTTATCATTTGAAAGATGTACTATCTCTTTAAATTTATTTTCATTCGAATATGCTTCAATAGCTTGCAATGATACGGAATTTATTTGAAAAAAACCATCAGGAGTGTTAATTTCAAAGTACATAGGACTTAAATCCTCTAAATTTAATAATGTGTATTCTGCTTCTAAAAAGCTATGCAAATTATGATTTAAAACTTTTTCTTGAATATTTGTTATATCCAACTCTATGTTAACATTTTCATCTACATAGAATTGTCGGGCTATTTCTTTAAAGAAAATTGTTTCGTTGTTGAAAAATATTCTTTTCTGTGTTCCATTTATTAAATTTGCTTCTTCACTTGTACAACTTTTTAAAATAAACGAAACCAGAAAAAGGAATAAAAATGTTGTAAAGATTTTTGAGTGTAAATTTTTCATTTTTAATTGTTTTTTAAGTTAAAATTGTTTTAATAATATTTTATTCTGTGCACTTGAGAAATATTTTTGTAAAGAACTTTATATTTTATATTTTCCACAAAAGGTAAAACCGATATTTTTATCGGAGTTTCCGATTACGATAATTTTATTTACTTTAGCAGAAAAATAAAATATGTCATTAGGTAAAAAATTATACGAACTTCGAAAAAGTAGAAACTGGTCTCAGGAAAAATTGGCTTTTGATTTAGATATTTCTCAAAGTACATACTCTGATTGGGAAAATGATGTTTCAATTCCTAAGAGAGACAATCTAATTAATATTGCAGAATTATATGGGATAGATATTCGTGAACTTTCTGATGAGGTTTATAATATAAATATTAAGAATAAGGAGAACGCCATTGCCTTAGTTAATAGTCCAAACTCTAAGATTAATGCAACTGAAGCAATATTAAAAGTTTCTGAAAGTTTAGATAACCTTACTAAATTATTAGAGAAATTATTAGCGAAAGAGAATAAGTAAAAGAGCATTTGTAATTATTTCATTCAACTGGAAAAGCTTATAAACAAAGCCCGGAAAACTCCGAGCTTTGTTTGGTTAGTATTGCTCCAACAGATAATTAATTAAATCGGTTGTGGTGACAATTCCGACAAGCTCGTCATTTTCGGTAACCGGGAGCGAATGAAAACTTTGATTGGACAGAATTTCTGCTACTTCTTTGATAGTGGCATCTGTAGTTACCGTAAGCGGAACTTTTGCCATCACCTGAGGAATAGTAAAAGCATCATAAACCACTGATTCTATCGCATCTTCATCATCGGTCAGGTCTGCAAAACTGATTCGGAGCAAGTCAGAATAGCTCAGTACGCCTACGATTTTTTTTGCTTCAACAATAGGGATATGCCTTATGTTGTGCTTTTTGAATAACCGTTCTGCGTCATATAAACTTTGCGTAGGAGTGAGTGTTATCAGCTCTTTTGTCATAATTTGTGATATAGGAACTCTCTTTTTCATGATTGTTAATTTTTAAAAGGTTGTTATTTATTACAACAAATATCCGATTACAATTTACTAAAAAGAATGACAAATGTTAGCTTAAAAGTGAAATATTTGTCGTAGCATAAACGTGTGTAGATAATAGGAATTCTAAAGACAATAACTCAACATCAATACCCTAAAAATTCCTACCTTTGCACCACAAAATTTGAAAAAGATGTATATAGCCTATCATTTTACTATAGCCCCCACAGAGTTAGGAAGCGAAATCCTTTTAGCAGAATTGCAGGATACAGCCTTCGAAACGTTTGAAGAAACTAACAAAGGGCTTTCTGCTTATGTGCAAAAATCATTGCATACCCAAGATATTTTATCTGATGTGATGATTTTAGATAACGATGAATTTACTATTTCGTACGAGATAGAAGAAATAGAAACCGTAAACTGGAACGAAGAGTGGGAAAAGAATTTTTCGCCTATTGCAGTGGGAGAGGAGTGTTACATCAGAGCACCTTTTCACGAAAGTAAAAATGTAACATACGAAATCGTTATCGAGCCCAAAATGAGCTTCGGGACAGGGCATCACCAAACCACCTATATGATGTTGCGGCATTTGTTAGAGACAGACTTGGTAGGCAAAAAAACATTAGATATGGGGTGCGGAACGGCCGTTTTGGCTATTTTGGCAGAAATGAAAGGAGCTCAACCTATTGATGCTATTGATATTGATAATTGGTGTTATTTGAATTCGATTGAAAATGTAGAACGCAATAACTGTAATCAAATTACTGTAATTGAGGGAGATGCTTCGCTTTTGGAAGGCAAAAAATATGACGTGATTATTGCCAATATTAACCGAAATATCCTGCTTAATGATATGAAAACGTATGCTTCTTGTTTAAGTACAGGAGGTTTGTTATTTTTGAGCGGGTTTTATGAAGAAGATATTCCGTTTATTGATGAGAGTTGCCAGCAAAACAGGCTTCAATTACAAGCTAAACATCAAAAAGACAATTGGGTAGCTTTAAAATATGAAATGCAATGAGTACTAGAGAAAAAGTTTTAGAAGAAGTATTGGTCGAAGAATCTGTGTCAAACACATCGCGTATTGTTTTGTTTAACGACGATATAAATACTTTTGACCACGTAATCGAAACGCTTATCAGGGTTTGTGAGCATGAACCACTACAAGCAGAACAATGTGCTATTTTAGTACATTATAAAGGAAAATGTGAAGTAAAAACCGGAGAGTTATCTGAGCTTGTTCCTCAATGTTCAGCTCTTTTGGATGCAGGGCTTAGTGCCGAAATTCATTAAAAAATCGAAAGGCATACCTCAGAAAATAACAAAGAGAAGCAATTTATTTGTTCTACTCATTTCACAGGTTTGAATTGCATTTGCCTGAGGACGCTCTCTGAATTATTGATTAAAATACATAAAATAATCCTATATTAGCACCATGGAAAAAGAGAGTATAATCTTTGGGATAAGAGCCGTTATCGAAGCCATTAATTCCGGAGCAGAAATAGATAAAATATTTATACAAAAAGAATCACAAGGCAACTTGATGAAAGAACTTTTTGGTGTGCTTAAAGCAAATAACATTACTTATAGTTATGTGCCTGTCGAAAAGCTAAACCGATATACACCTAACAATCACCAAGGAGTGGTAGCAACGATTTCTCCGATAAAATTCCACACTATCGAAGCGCTCTTAGAGCAAGTTGCTCTACAGACAGACAAACCTCTTTTTCTTGTTCTTGACGGAATTTCTGATGCTCGAAATTTTGGAGCGATTATTCGTACGGCGGAATGTAGTGGAGTAAACGGAATTATTATTTCTAAAACCGGAGCAGCACCTGTTAACGGAGATACGGTCAAAACTTCTGCCGGAGCGGTGTTTAACATACCAATCTGCAAGGTAGATCACGTGAAAGATGCTGTTTTTTATTTACAATCGTCTGATGTGGCTATCGTAGCAGCGACAGAAAAAACAGAGAATACACTGTATGATATGAATTTTAACCAGCCCGTTGCGATCATTATGGGGTCTGAAGACAAAGGAATTAATCCATCTGTGCTGAAAATAGTAGCCCATAAAGCCAAACTCCCAATGTTCGGAACTATCTCTTCGCTGAACGTATCAGTGGCGTGCGGAGCATTTTTGTATGAAGCCGTAAGACAGAGGTTATAATAATAAAGAAAAGCCTTTATATAAGCTCTCCGTACAAATCAAATTCGGTTGCATCAATAATTTTAATCTGGGCGAATTCTCCTGTTTTTAGGTAGGTTTTTGTAGCATTAATAAGCACTTCGTTATCTACGTCAGGGCTATCAAATTCGGTTCTGCCAACAAAATATTGCCCTTCTTTTCGGTCGATAATACAACGGAAAGTTTGCCCTATCTTTTCTTGATTCAATTCCCACGAAATCTGAGCTTGAATTTCCATAATTTCGTTGGCTCTTTGTTGTTTTACTTCTTGCGGAACATCATCAACCAAGTTATAGGCATGGGTATTCTCTTCGTGAGAATAAGTGAAACAGCCCAAACGCTCAAAACGCATTTCTTCGACCCAGTTTTTCAGGATTTGAAAATCTTCTTCGGTTTCTCCCGGGTAGCCAACTATCAATGTGGTACGGATAGCCATTTCTGGAACAGTCGCTCTAAACTCTTTTAGCAATTGAGTTGTTTTTTGGTAGGTTGTTCCTCTACGCATTGATTTGAGAATGTTATCTGAAATATGTTGCAACGGAATGTCCAGATAATTACAAATCTTTGGTTCTCGTTTCATGAGTTCTAATACATCCATCGGAAATCCGGTTGGGAAAGCATAATGCAAACGAATCCACTCAATTCCTTCGACTTTGGCGAGATGCTCTAACAATTCTGCCAGATTACGTTTTTTATATATATCTAAACCGTAATACGTCAGGTCTTGGGCTATCAAAATAAGCTCTTTTACGCCATTTTTAGCCAATCCTTGAGCTTCTTTAACCAATTTATTGATTGGCTGTGAAACGTGCTTTCCGCGCATCAGCGGAATAGCACAAAAACTACAAGGACGATCACATCCTTCAGAAATTTTGAGATAAGCATAATTTTTGGGAGTCGTGGTGAGTCGTTCTCCTAACAACTCGTGTCTATAATCTGCACCCAATACTTTTAGGAGTAAAGGTAATTCTGTGGTTCCGAAATATTGATCTACATCGGGAATTTCTTTAATCAAATCAGGTTTGTAACGCTCAGAAAGACATCCGGTTACAAAAACCTTATCAACCAAGCCTTGTTCTTTTTTGTCTACGTAATGCAAAATCGTATTTACAGATTCTTCTTTTGCGTTATCAATAAAACCACATGTGTTAATCACAATAACATTTCCTTCTTCATCAGCAGGAGCTTCGTGGGTTACTTCTTTTCCGCTGGCGCGAAGTTGCCCCATTAGCACTTCGCTATCATACACGTTTTTAGAACACCCTAAGGTCACTACGTTGATTGTGTTTTTCTTGATTGATTTGGTACGCATAATTTGATTTAAAAGATTGCAAAGGTAGTCTATAATTGTATTATGTACAAAGTATCAAGCAGTAAGATGAACAAGAAAAGAAAGAAGCCTCCCTAAGATTTCATATTATTCTTTTAGAATAAAGGTTTCTTCTATATCCCAATTGGCTCTAACATCGATTTTTCGAGGAAAATAGATTACTTTTTCCGGTTGAATTTTTCGAAGATAATTTCCGGTATCCCAAACTCGATTTTGATTGGAATCATAGATAATCCGAAGGTTATATATAGCGGGGTTTAGCAGGTGAAATTCAATTATGTTTTGGTCTTCCGAATATTGTTCAGCAAGTACTTTTCCTTTGTCATCAGTAAGTTCCACAATAATAGGGAATTCTTTGACATTTTGGAGTGTTATTTTCAAATTACCATAATCGGAGAAATTTTGGGTCGAAAAGTCAGTTTTGATGGTATCATTTTCTTTGCCAAAAAAATCAGTAACCGAACCCGGGAATAGAGTAAGAAAATATTGTTGTTTCTCTTCTTTTTCAAATAATAAATCCAACCGTTGATTGTGTTGATCGTATGCTGTAGTAAAATCAAGTGCGAGCGAATCTTTATTAAGTAATTCGATTTTGGAATTATCAATAGCTACCAAAGGGGTAGTGGAACTGAAGTAAACATTATCTCTAAAGTGCAAACGCTTGGATGACTTCATCGAAACAGATAAAGTATCCAGAGTTTTTTCTCTGGGTTTTATAATAAAAGTGTTTTCGCTCAGCTCATCAAAAACCTTAAGTTCTAACGAATCAGCCTCAATAGGTTTAAACCAAACATTGAGCGAGTCTTTTTCAGGAAATTTGGTGATAAGGGTTTCTAATAGTTCGTTTTCTTTTCGAAGCTCTATTTTTTTATGGTCAGGAACAATTCCTTCATAGGCAAATAAAAGTCTGTTTTGTGAAGATTCAAAAACTCTTACAGCTTTAAAGTCAGGAATTTCCTTAAACATTTCCAGATAAAAAACCTCATCTGTCGGAATAGAAATTAGTTGGCTGTGAAAAGCTATTTTTTCTTGTTTGGGCTCAAATCGATAATTGTTGTTATTGTCTTTAATTCCTACCAAAAGATACTCTCCTTCTTTGAGGTTTTCTAAGGTAAAAGAGGTCAAGCTATCGAGGGTATTGGTGATATATCTTGGACTTTCAGTAAAAATAATCGAATCATTAAATGCCTGATTAGCTTCATAGAGCATGATAGATATATAACTTTCGGTTTCTCTGTCTATAGCATCTTTTATGCTTCCGGTTATACTCAAGGAGTCGATATAGCTTCCTGTTGAAAATACATACCGATAACCTTGAAGGACATTACCTTCGTTATTATCTTCGATACTTTGACCGAAGTTCAGGCTATAGGTAGTATTGGGTTCTAAAGTGTCACGAACCCGAAGGCGGATTTGCTTAGTGGCATTATAAGGAGTGATCTCTAGTCGGTGCTTGAGAGGTGGCGAAACGATGAGTTGCTTGTTGATGTCTTTGAGCCTTACGAATTCGTCAAATTGAATGGTAATTTCTTGGGTATTAAAGTTTGTGCTAAAGTTTTGCGGGGAAGTTCGAAGTACTTCTGGCGGATAAATATCTTGTTCTCCGCCAGTAATATAGCCTCTTTTGGCACATCCGAAAACAACAAAAATAACAAAAACAACAAAAAAGCTTTTCTTTAGCATAACTGATTTTAAGAAAGACAAAGATATAAATTAAAAAAACAGATTCTAAGTTTTTCGTATCTTTACACGCTAATTAGTAGCCAATGAAATGCTATTAAACTTATCCAATCATAAATAAATGAAAGTAAACTTTTCTTACGAAAATAGTCCGTTTAAAACCTTGATTTCTTTTCATAAAGTGCTCGAGTCTTTAGAAGAAATCTCACTATCTGAAATAGAATTTCAGGCAGCTTATGCTCGGTCGTTATTACAAGAAATAAAAAAATATCCGGAGCTGATTAACGGAATAGAAAATATCGAAGAAATCAAAAAGTATGAGCCGATTATAGCTGTCTTGTTGGCTGATTTATTTCCTAAGTCTCTGACAAATAACGAAATAAAAGCCATTACTATTCCTTTTAATACGCATACCTTTAATCATACCCAGAGGTTTAAAAATATTTTAAAAGAAGCTCGAGAGGATTTTGAGTTTAACCTCAGAGATTTTTCAGACGAGCATTTTTATATCTTAAATTGTTGTGTAATACTTCGCCAATATTTCGGTTATAAAACCGGGGCTATTGACAGTCCTATTTTTTTAGATATTCCAGACAAAAGCAATATTATTCATCATTACAGGGTATTGTTTAATGCTGATTTTCTAGATATTATCCCAACAGACCGAGCTATTATGCTCTCTGAAGAAGATATAATAAAGCTAACCGATAACTTTCATGACATTGAGCTTTGGAAATCTAAATTTCCTGAGCAAAGCTGGATTCTCAAAGGCTTTTCGGTTATGACACTTTTTGATGCGACTATCGAAAATGCCGTTTCGAGCTTTAAGAGCAATTTGCTCAAAGAAGACAGTCTTACGCAGTTTGCCGAAATTGAAAAAATTTTTAAGTCAATCTACCAAATAGAAGACCTTAAAATTGGCCTGACCATTTTTGGGAATACCCGAAGAGATTATGATCTAAAAGTGGTAGAGAAACAAGTATATAGCCATTTGCTATTTGATTCTACTGTTGAAGAGTGCCAGAGTTTACTTTGTAACGAAACTATGGAAAAGTTAGTAAAAGATAGAGAGTTTCTGGTAGTTTCAGATCTTGATACATTCTTTTCAGATAATATTAATTTTATAAAGCAACTCAAAAAACAGAGCGTAAAGAGCTTTATTTTTGTTCCTTTGGTCGAAGACAACAAGCTCTTAGGCTTGTTAGAATTATCTTCTTCAAAAGCAAGAGCGCTAAATTCGGTGAATGCTAATAAATTAAATTTCATTCTTCCTTTCATAAAAGAAAAAGTTTCAAAAGCTTTTTCTGAAACCGAAAATCAAATCGAAGCAGTTATACAAAAAGAATATACTTCGATTCACCCGAGTGTGAAATGGCGATTTCAGGAAGAGGCTCTACAGTATATAAATGATAAAGGTGTGGGACAAGAATATACCCTTAAAGATATTGTTTTTAATGACGTATATCCGCTCTATGGTCAGATAGATGTGCAAGGCTCGTCTGACTCACGCAACAAGGCTATTCAAGAAGATCTAAAAGCTCAAATTAATGCTTTGCAACTGATTCTTAACCAAATTAATCAAATTAATAAATTACCTTTTATAGAACAAAAGTTATTTGAATTACAAAACTTTTCTACCGAACTAGAACGCGTTTTTTTGAGCGACTCCGAACATAAAATACAAACGCACATCAAAAAAGAAATCACCCCGATTTTGACTAATTTTGCAGGTGATGATAAACATGACCAATTGACTATAGAGCTTATAAATTCTTATTTTAGGGAAGTAAATGCCAACAACGGAACGTTTTATCATACACGAAAAATGTTTGACGAGTCAATCACTACTATTAACAAAAAGCTGGTAACTCTCATAGACGAGAAGCAAGTAGAGGCTCAAAGTTATTTTCCGCATTATTACGAACGATTTAAAACCGACGGAATCGAGCACAATATGTATATGGGTGCCTCGATTGCTCCGACTCTTAATTTTGAAAAATATTATCTGTATAACTTACGCTTGTGGCAAATGCAAGTGATGTGCGAGATGGAAAATTATTTCCAAACCCTTAGACCCGGTCTGTCGTATGATTTGGAGGTAAGTTCGCTCATTTTAGTGTTTAGCACCCCGATTTCGATTCGTTTCAGAATGGATGAAAAACAATTTGATATTGATGGCTCTTATAATGTTCGTTATGAGATTGCCAAAAAGCGTATTGATAAAGCCAAAATAAAAAACTCCAAAGAGCGGATTACTCAAAAAGGTAAACTAACTATTGTTTATTCGCAAATGCAAGAAGAAACAGAATATATGGGCTATATCAAACTCTTGCAACACAAAGGATTTTTGACCCATCAAGTAGAGAAATTAGAAATAGAAAACTTGCAAGGACTTATAGGGATGAAAGCTCTGCGGGTAGGGATTGCGCCTCACAAGCCTGAAGATAAAGTATATCAACAATACGAAAAAATAAAAGTTTGATATAAAACCTGCGAATGATATTTTCAATCGCAGGTTTTTTAGTTTAGTGATTGCCTTTGAGTAAGTTAATACTTACGGTAGCCAAATCAGAATTAGGGAATTTTCGGAATTCTTTTTCGTCAGGATACAAGCCAGCTTCTTTACATATTTTATGAAAAACATCTATTTCTACGATGTATTGATCAGAAAACCCGTGGGTAGCATCATAAGCTGTTGCGGGTGTTTTTCCGATGTTTTGTGCGGCTAATTCAGGCGAAATAGTGTGTAATTCGATAAGCAATAATCCGTGTTTTTGTACGTAAGGTGACCATTTCTGAAGATGATTCAATAAGTTTTCTTCAACCAAATTATTACTGATTCGTTTTCCTCTAAAAGCGAAAGCTCCACTGGATGAACTTACACGATTAGGAGTGAATTTTTTGGGTTCTTCCCAAATTCGGTTGTGGTCTAAAAAAGTGCGTGTATTGAGTAAATCTGACAACTCAATATTGTAATTGTTTTTTAGGTCTTCGGCCAATAAATCAGGACGACCGATGTCTCCCCAAATCACTTTTGCCCAAATATCGCTTTTAATCAGATTAGCTCTGATGACTTTTAAAGCAGCCTGATTATAATCTGCTCCTACCAAAAATAACGGATATTCTTCGAGCATTTTTCCGCGAAGTGTCTGTCTGTCGATCACTTCAAAAACGTGTTGCAAAAACGCTCCGTTTCCGGCTCCCATATCAAGAACGCCTTTGGGTTGTTCTTCGATTGGTCGGTTAAAAATCTCGATGATTATTTCGTCTAATACTTTAAAATAAGACGTATGTGCACCTCCACTTCCCCAAACATTCATTTCTCTATCTACATGGATTTCGTCTTCTCCGAAAGTAATCTCACGAAGCACAGAAGCTTTTCCGAAAATCAGTTCTTCAATCTTACTAAAAGTAGGTAAATAGGACACCGTAACTCCATAAGCAGAAGCTCTTCGAGCGAAGAAAAGTCCGGTTTCGGTGAATTGATAATTCCCGTTTTTTTGGGTAAACCAATTTAGATGAGCCAGAAAATCCAGTATTCGTTTAAAGCATTCGGGTTGCTTATGGAACTCTTCGGGGCGAAATGAAGTTTCCATAAAGTATTTATGAAACATTCCGTTCATTCCTAAACGGACAATAGTAGGGGCCACCAAATACCCTTCAACATGTTTTAGCATTTGATGTTGTACTTCATTCTCTAAAGAGTTTTCAGAGAATAAAATACCATAATTGTTTTTATATTTCTCGAAAAGCACGCTGAGTTTTTCAAACGGTCGATCTTCGAATTCTCTTGGGAAACGTCCTCCTGAGAGTTGCAAGAATTCAACTACATCATTATACAGGTATGTCATTGCAAAAGCATATTGACTTTTTTCGGTAATCGAAAAAGAGATAGAATCTTTAGCATTGTTAATATGATAATTCAGAAAACCTTGCGAACACAAAACACGAAGCCCCGCGTTGAGATAACCTTCGTTTGCATTGAATTTTTCGGTTAGTTCTTGTAGAGAAACTTCTTTTTTAGAAAGAATATAATCTAAAACTTTTTTGTTGTGCAAAGCTACCATTACTGGAGCGGTGGCCAGCCCGTCAAGATGACGAAATATAATACTTCGCAGATGTGAATTACTCATAGTCTTTAGCCAGATTAAGTAGTTGTAATTTGTTTTGATTGCAAAATACAGAAAATAATTCTCGACTGCGTTAAGAAAGTGTTTAAGTTTTCTGTTATTGTTTTTTTAAAGAATTTATAATGCTCGTATGGTTGTTTCTTTAAAAATAAACCCGTACAAAAGGCATAAAGGCTTCGCTATATACGTTATTGTTACTGTTGTGAAGCACATTATATCGCAACCCAATTGTGATGTTATTAGCACGGTAGCCCGCTCCTAAAAACAGAGCGGTATTCCAAAACTTATCCGAAAAGCCATCATTAAAGTTTAAATTTACGCGAAGCTGCTCTAATTCTGCCGATAGCTGAATTTCTTGAATAGGGTTAACAAGCAAGATAAGGCTTCCGCCATAAGTAAAGGCTTCATAGTTGTTTCTAACACTAATATAACTTCCTTGCAGGCCAACACCTGCGGCTACGTATTGGTTGAACTGATAAATAGCACTCGGGGCAATCGTGATATCCGTAAAGCCAGAGCCAAAACTCAAGCCTAATCCGCCTCCGAAACGTACTTTTTGCCAAAATTCGCTTTTTTGTTTAGGGAAATGTTCTTTATGAGTTGCAGTTTGAGCATTAGAAGTCAGAAATAATAAGAAAAAAGCAAAACAAGAGGCTAAAACGATTGGATTTTTAAATTTAAGCATACCAAAATGATTTTATTTATAAGCGGCAATAAAACTTGGTAAAAATAGCTAAAATTCTATCAAGTTTATGTATTTTTGCAGTAGAATTTTATAATAAATTTTACCGATTTTATTTAAGATATGGATAGGTTTTCCTTTTTAAACGCAGCACACACCGATTTTTTTTCAGAGTTATACGAGCAGTATTTAGCTGGTCCGGATACTATAGAACCCAGCTGGAGAGCATTCTTTCAAGGTTTCGATTTTGGAAACTCCTCGTATGGAGAAGACTTTGCTAACGAATTTGCTCAGTATGCCACTACTCAAGTAACCAACGGACAGGCTCCCGACAAAATCCAAAAAGAATTTGGTGTTTTAGAGCTCATCGATGCCTATAGAACCCGAGGCCATTTGTTTACTAAAACAAATCCTGTTCGCGATCGACGCACCTATACTCCTGATTTAAATATTCAGCAGTTTGGGCTTTCGGATACTGATTTAAACACCGTTTTTGACGCAGCAAAACAAATAGGTCTTGAACCGACGACTTTGTCGAATGTTATTTTTAAACTCGAAAGAGTATATTGTCAAAGTATTGGGCTGGAATATATGTATATCAGAAACCCTGAAACCAGAAAATGGATTCAGAATTACCTATCGGTTAAAGCCAATACGCCCACTTTTTCGGCCGATGAAAAAAAACAAATTTTAGCCAAACTTAACGAAGCAGTTTCTTTTGAAAATTTCTTACACACTAAATATGTAGGTCAAAAACGTTTTTCGCTCGAAGGAGGAGAGTCATTGATTCCGGCTTTGGATGCGTTAATCGAAAGAGCCGCCGAAAAAGGCGTAGAGCAATTTGTAATGGGGATGGCTCACCGAGGTCGCCTGAATGTGTTGGCAAATATTTTTGGTAAAAATACCAAAGATATTTTCTCAGAATTTGACGGAAAAGATTATGATGATACCTTATATTTTGACGGAGACGTAAAATATCATTTAGGCCTTACTTCAGATCGATTGACCAAAAGTGGTAAGAAAATAAATATAAACTTAGCACCAAATCCGTCACACCTGGAAACTGTCGGAGCAGTTATCGAAGGAATTACCAGAGCTAAACAAGATATGTATTTTGCTGATGATCCATCAAAAGTGCTGCCGATTGCAGTGCACGGAGATGCGGCTATAGCAGGGCAAGGGATTGTTTACGAAATTGTTCAGATGTCACAATTAGAAGGCTATAAAACAGCCGGAACCATACATGTTGTTATTAATAATCAGGTTGGGTTTACTACTAATTATTTAGACGGGCGTTCTTCTACCTATTGCACCGATATTGCCAAGGTAACGCTTTCGCCTGTATTGCATGTGAATGCAGACGATGTAGAAGCGGTAGTTCACGCTATGTTGTTTGCTTTAGAATTCCGAATGAAATACAAAAAAGATGTATTCATTGATCTTTTAGGGTATAGAAAATATGGGCATAACGAAGGAGATGAACCCAGATTTACTCAGCCTATTTTATACAAAGCTATTGCCAAACACAAAAACCCGAGAGATATTTATGCAGAAAACCTGATTGCAGAAAATATCGTTACGCAAGATTTTGTAAAGCAAATAGAAAAAGAATATAAAGATGTCTTAGAAGAAAATCTAACTGCGTCTCGCAAAAAAGAGCTGACTATTATAACGCCGTTTATGCAAAACGAATGGGAAGGATATCCGCAACTCAAAAACGGAGACATATTTGCTAAGGTAGACACTTCGTTTGCTAAAACCACACTAAACGCGGTAGCTGAGCAGATTACTAATCTTCCGACCGATAAAAAATTCATTAACAAAATTTCGCGTCTTATCAAAGACAGAAACAAGATGTATTTTGAAACCGATAAGCTTGATTGGGCTATGGGAGAGCTATTAGCTTATGGCTCGCTTTTGACTGAAGGATATTCGGTAAGGATTTCAGGTCAAGATGTTGAGCGAGGAACCTTCTCACACAGACACGCTGTAGTAAAAGTAGAAGATTCTGAGGAAGAGGTGATTTTACTAAAAAACCTAAAAGAAGCAAAAGGAAAATTCAATATATTTAATTCGCTTTTGTCAGAATATGGCGTAGTTGGTTTTGATTATGGTTATGCATTGGCAAACCCAAAAGCTTTGACGATTTGGGAGGCTCAATTCGGAGACTTTTCAAACGGAGCTCAGATTATGATTGACCAATATATTTCGGCAGCCGAAGACAAATGGAACAGCCAAAATGGATTGGTTATGTTACTTCCTCACGGATATGAAGGGCAAGGAGCAGAACACTCTTCGGCCAGAATGGAACGATATTTACAGCTTTGTGCCAATAACAATATGTTTGTGGCAGACTGTACCACCCCGGCTAACTTTTTTCATTTGTTAAGAAGACAAATGCACTTGACGTATAGAAAACCTCTTATAGTGTTTACCCCAAAAAGTTTGCTAAGGCACCCGCTTGCGGTTTCGTCGGTAGAAGAATTTACCAGCGGAGGTTTTCAGGAAGTAATAGACGACCCGAACGTACAGGATAAGAGTAAAATTAAAACACTGGTTTTATGCACCGGTAAATTCTATTATGATTTGCTTGTAGAAACAAAAAACTTAGGCAGAGAAGATGTAGCTTTTGTGCGTTTAGAACAACTATATCCGTTACCAATAGAGCAAATCAAAGAAGTGATAGCCAGCTACCCGAATGTAGATGATTATGTCTGGGCACAAGAAGAGCCACGAAACATGGGAGCTTATGGATATATGCTGATGAATTTTGATTTGGTGAAATTCAGAGTAGCTTCGCCAAAACCTTATGCAGCACCAGCAGCAGGAAGTAGCACCAGAGCGAAAAAACGTCACGCAGCGGCTATTGCAATGGTATTTGATAAAGAATTATTTCAGAATAAATAAAAAAGAAAAAACCTATCTTTGTTGTATCATTGATAAAAATGACATATTAAGAGAGATAGAACAACATAAAGACCAAATCAAGGAATTTGGAGTGCCAGAAATTGGTGTGTTTGGTTCGTATGTGAGAGGAGAATAGACAGAAACGAGTGATATTGATATTTTGGTTGATTTTGAAAAAGACAAAAAACATTACAATCGTTTTTGGCTTTTTGTGAGACAAAGATGAGAGATAGAATTATTCATCATTATTAAGGTGTAGATTACGAAATTGTTTGGAATACAATAACTAACTACATACCCGAATTGAATTTTAGAATAGAAGAAATTTTAAAAACAACATAAATAAAAAATTTGTTTCAGGTTTAAAGTCTTGAGTTTGGCATAAAGCTAATTTAAAACTTTAAACAAATTAAACTTTAAACAAAAAGTACGATGATTTTAGAAATGAAAGTCCCTTCACCGGGAGAATCGATAACCGAAGTAGAAATTGCTTCTTGGTTAGTAAAAGACGGTGATTATGTAGAAAAAGACCAAGCCATTGCTGAAGTAGATTCAGATAAAGCGACTTTGGAACTGCCTGCCGAAGCCAGCGGTATTATCACATTAAAAGCTGAAGAAGGCGATGCAGTAGAAGTAGGTCAAGTAGTGTGCTTGATTGATACAAGTGCTGAAAAACCAAGCGGGGGAGATGCTCCTGCTAAAACAGAAACTCCTAAAGAAGAGACAGAAACTCCTCAAAAAGAGAAAAAAGCAGAAGCTAAAGCCGAACCTGCTACGTATGCAACGGGTACAGCTTCGCCTGCAGCAAAGAAAATATTAGACGAAAAAAATATTGATCCTGCAACTATTAAAGGAACCGGAAAAGACGGGCGCATAACCAAAGAAGATGCGGTTCAAGCTCAGGTTTCGATGGGAACCCCAACCGGAGGAAACAGAGGCTCAGAAAGATCAAAACTCTCAATGCTTCGCAGAAAAGTAGCAGAGCGATTGGTTTCGGCCAAAAACGAAACAGCCATGCTGACTACGTTTAACGAAGCCAATATGACTCCGATTAACAAATTAAGAGCAGAATATAAAGAGGTGTTTAAAGACAAACACGGAGTTGGTTTAGGCTTTATGTCATTCTTTACCAAAGCCGTAGTTAGAGCTTTACAGTTATACCCAGATGTGAACTCGATGATTGACGGAGATTATAAAATATCGTATGACTTCTGTGATATTTCGGTGGCAGTCTCAGGGCCAAAGGGACTTATGGTCCCAGTTATTAGAAATGCAGAAAATCTTAGCTTTAGAGGCATCGAAAACGAAATAAAACGTTTGGCTGTTCGAGCAAGAGACGGACAAATTACTGTGGATGAAATGACCGGAGGTACTTTCACCATTTCTAACGGAGGAGTTTTCGGAAGTATGCTATCGACCCCAATTATTAATCCTCCACAATCAGGAATTTTAGGGATGCACAATATTATCGAAAGACCAATTGCTGTAAACGGACAAGTAGAAATTCATCCGATGATGTATATCGCCCTTTCGTATGACCACAGAATCATTGACGGACGTGAGTCAGTAGGTTTTTTGGTGGCCGTAAAAGAAGGATTAGAAAACCCGGTTGAATTGCTAATGGACAACAATCCGAAAAAAGCATTAGAGCTTTAGTTTAAGGTAAATATTCAAAAAAAGCCGTCTCAATTTATAAACTTGAGGCGGTTTTTTTATGCTTATCAATTGGCGAAGCCGAAGCTTAAAAACATCTATATTTCTTGGTGTGTTTAGAGCAGACCACTCCTATATTGGTGATTCTAAAGGGAAAATAATAACTAATTCGAATCCATTTTCTGTATTGATTGTTACAGTTCCTTTCTGTTATTTTCGAAATGATAGACTTGAGTCCTAATTCTTCTTTTATGATTTTTGAAGAAGTTCTACCGTCGTTCTTAATTTAATGAAAGAGAGTTGTTGTTTTGCCAGCTATAATGCCATTTAGAATGTTTTTTACAAATCATTAACATATTTCCCTTCCTTTTTAAGATTGTTTTTTTAACTTTGACCCCCCAAAGGTAAAACTCAATATTATGCAAATGAAGAGGGAAGCTATATTGTTGTGTGTTTTTTTACCTCTTTTTTTGTTTTCACAACAAAAAGAGGAACTAAATAAATTAGCAGACAGTATATTTTTTGATGTGGTTACAAAAATTGCTCCATCAGATATAAACAGAGCTCATGAAATTGTTGATTCGATGTATGTTCATTCTGAGTCAAATCTTTTTAAGATAAGGGCATTATTTCTTTCTTCTTGGTTTTATAATACTTCGGGTTTTTCAGAAAAATCTGTATATATGGCTCTTAAGGCAGAAGAACTTGCGATTAAATCGAAAAACTATGAATGGCAGTTTAGAATTTTAGGATTTCTTTCAGCTCAGTTTCAAAATATTGGCCTTTTGAAAGAGCGGGAAGAACTCCTAGAGCGAATGGAAAAACTTATTCCTAAAGTAACAGACCTAAATGCGAGAGAACTTTTATATCCGATGTATTATCACGAAAAAACCTTGTATTATCTTAATCTGAACGATGAAAATAAGGCAACAGAAAATGTAAAAATTGCTAAAGAATACATGCATAAACTCCCTGATATAAAAAGTAAAAATATGTTGCTGAGTGTCAATGAAAGTGCTCATGGGTTAATCTTTTTACAGTTTCACAAGCAACCTGATTCTGCCTTGGCTCATTTTAATAAGGCTATATATTTTAAAGAACAAGCACAAGCCACAGGTTATCAAGAAGACTTTTTGTATTCCGCTCTGGGTCAAGTCTATCTAATGAAAAAAAAGGATAGCCTGGGACTGGATTATATGAGAAAAGCAGAAATACTTAGCGAATCATCAGACAATGCTAAGCTTAAATTGGAAATCTATAAGGTATTTTCAGACTATTATAAGCAAAAAAACGATACAACAAGTTATGTATTATATTTAGAAAAGCATAAAATTCTGTATGATAAGCTGTTAGAGGAAAAGGTAAAACCTGTGGAGTTATTATTAGAAAATATAAAAAAAGAAAACCAACAACTCAGATATAATCGAATGACTTTATCTGTAATTACGGTGGTGTTGATGATAGGTTTTGGATGGAGTTACCTCATATACAGAAACAAGCGGAAAAAAGAATATCACAAGTTTAAGGAAACTTTTGATCAGCTCAAAAATAATAACTTAGATTCTACTAATAATAAAACAAAACAAAGTTTACATCGAGAAAAACTTCCGGAAAAAGCAGAAGAAAAACCAGAATTTAGTATCCCTGAACAGACAGAACAGAAAATTATTAAGGAGTTACAACATTTTGAAAAGGGAACAAAGTTTTTAACTTCTAATTTTACTTTGGCAGACTTGGCCTCAGAAATAAGTGTAAATACCAAATACCTTTCTTATATACTCAAAAAGAGTTATGAAAAAGACTTCAATACTTATATTAATGAATTACGTATCAATTATATCATTACAAAGTTACGAACCAATAAAAAATACAGATTATATAAGTTAAGTTTTATGGCCGAAGAATGCGGTTTCTCTTCACACAGTAAATTTTCGGCGGTTTTTAAATCGGTTACAGGAATTACTCCTACTAAATTTATAAATTCTTTTAAAAAGGATGCAGCAGATTAGTTTTATTTATTGATTTTGTGAAAATATTATTATTTTAGGTTACTTTTGTGCTCAAAGAAATACTAATGAATTTTCGAATTATATATACACTTTTTTTATTATTTTCATTTTCCGGTTGGCTGTTTTCACAACAACAAAACAAAATACCACAGAGTAGGTTTGACAGTATATTTTTTGATGCAGCAACAAATATTGCAGCAACCGATATCGACAGAGCATTTGGCGTTGCGGATTCTCTTTACCGATTTTCAAACTCAGATACTCAAAAAATAAAGTCGCTGATGCTTACGGCTATGTTTTATCAAACAACCGGAGCTTCAGATAAAACCATAGAGTTTGCTCTTAAGGCAGAAAAAATTGCCGTCAAAATCAAAGATTATAACTGGCAGGTAGGAATTTTAGGATTTCTTACAACTGAGTTTAAAAATATAGGTATCCTTAAAGAAAGAAAAGAACTGATTGATCGTATGGGTGATATTCTACCTAAGATAGGTGATTTGGAGCAGCAGACTTTCTATCCTATGTATTACCAAGAGCAAGCGTTGTACCATCTGGATGTTGAAAATTATGATAAAGTTTGGGAGTATATAAATAGGGCCAAAAAACACCTCAAAAAACTACCTAAGTCACCTACCAAATATATGTTATTAGGTGTTAATGAGCGGATACACGGAGATTTTTTCTTATATTTAGAAGAACCTGATTCAGCTTTGGTTTATTTTGATAAATCGTTGAGTTTTTTTGAAGAATCCGAAATGTTTCAGGAACACACCCGTGATCTTCTTTATTATAGTATCGGACAGGCTCATTTAATGAAAAACCAAGACAGCTTAGGATTAGATTACCTTAAAAAAGCAGAGCATATCACAGAATTATCTGATAATTCACCCCTAAGAATTCAAATTTATAAAGTACTTTCTCACTATTATAAAGAAAACCAAGACAAGAATAGCTATCTTCATTATTTAGAAATGCATAAAGAGTTACAAGAAACCATACGAGACCAAAAAATAAAGCCGGTTGAACTGCTATTAGCAAATATTAAAAACGAAAACAAAAGTTTACGACATGGTCAATCTTCTCTTATTTTACTTTCGGTGGCTTTGACTATGGTGATCATACTGGGATTTCTATGGTATAGGAAAAAGAAAAAAGAAGATTATCAAAACTTTCAAAAAATTATTAATGAATACAAACAAAATGGCTTTATATCGGCAAGTGATAAAGAATCTTTAGCAGAAGTAAAAAGAATAGACAAGATTCGTATGTCTGAAGAAGCAGAACAAAAAATCATTGAAGGTTTAAAGGCTTTTGAAAAAGGCACTCACTTCCGCAATGCCAATTATGCGTTGGCCGACTTGGCATCAGAGATTGGGGTAAACACCAAGTATCTTTCGCAAGTGCTCAACAACAAATATGGTAAGGATTTTAATACGTATATAAACAAGTTGCGAATAAACTATATCATACAAAAACTCAAAACCGATAGTGCTTACCGCTTATATAAATTGAGTTTTCTGGCAGAAGAATGTGGTTTTTCATCTCATAGCAAATTCTCAGCTGTGTTTAAATCAATTACAGGGCTCACTCCGACTCGTTTTATGAGTTATCTAAAAGATGAAAAAGGATTGTCGGCTTAGAGAATGTGGTTTTATGTAGATTCAACAATTTTGATGTATTCTTTGAATGGAAATCACCTTTTTTATTTTATAAAAAAACAATATTCTATCTGAATTCCTGAATCTAAACACTATAACCTTACATTCATATAAGAAGATGAGTTACTTTTGCTCGATATTTTTTAGTATTTAGTAACCAAAAAATTAAGGTGTTTTTACGTCCAAAAATAAAGACATGGAATAGTAACCGGGAATCAATGAAAAAAATAAATAACCTTACTCTTTTTTTATTATTAACCTTTTTAAGTAGTACTTTGATTTCGTGGGGGCAGGCGGATTTGGTGAGGTGGCAAGGAAATGCTGGCTCTCTAATCCTCAATCCCACTGTCTTTGCTGCAAATGGGGTTTCCTCTTCAGCTATAAGTACCGGAAGTTCTCCTGTAACAAGCAATGAAACTTATGAAGGTTTTACATTCACGAACTGGTCTAATTCGACTGTTCTTGTAAATACACAATATATTCAATTTCAAATTTCCGCTACGACTGGCTATAAAATTGATTTAAGCCAATTCAATTTCAGACTTAAAAGAGAGGAGGGGCCTAGAAAATATCAAGTACGATATTCTAAGAGTACTGCTTTTGCGGGCGAACAATCAGTTTTAGTTGGAGAAAGCAATACTTCGGCTTCATGGGCAAACATAAGTTTGCCTTTTCCAAATGGATATACTTTACAGTCAGAGGAAACGCTTTATATCCGGATATATGGATATGACCCAGAAAATCCAGGTTGGTCGGGGCACCGTTTTACGCTTGGATATCTGACAAATGGTCCCACCCTCACCGGAACGGTTTCCCTTGCTTCGTTAACAAATGCATCCAATGACTCCGCTACAACCGCACAAAATTTCCCCGTTGATATAGACATTTTGGCTAATGATTTCTATAGTGAGTTGGAAGAAATAACAATTACGGATGGTCCGGCAAACGGAGATGTTACTATAAATCCTAATAATACGGTTACCTATACCCCGGATACTGATTATGTCGGGTCTGACAGCTTTACATATACTATTGAAGATGAAAATGACACTTCCGCCCCAGCGACGGTAAACATTACCGTAACTGCCCCAACGGCTCCAACGGCTGTAGCTGATGCAGTTTCAATGATGGTGAATGAAACGAAGAACATCAACGTTTTGGCGAACGACACACCGGGAAGCGGGGCTTTTGACGATGTGGTAATCGTTGCCAGTCCGACAAACGGAACCGCTATTGTAAATCCAAACAATACGGTCTCCTATACTCCGAACTTCAATTATTCCGGTGCCGACAGTTTTCAGTACCATGTAACGAATATGCATAATATGACCTCCAATACGGTCACGGTAAGTATCACTGTAAACCATGTGGGATTGGTAACCTGGAATGGCGCTGATAACGGATTTGCCCCCGTTTATTCTGTGTCTAATATCTATGCACCAAATATTACCAATCACGGCGGAGGCACTTTAACCAATCAGGGGCAATATAGTCAGTATTTTCATACAGGTGGTTGGCCCAATCCTTCCCAATACGGAGGATACTTAAATGAATCAAGGTATGTACAGTTCACACTCTCACCTGTTGGGAATTATAAAATAGACCTGAACCAGTTTAATTTCGAAGTACAGACAGATGATGCCACTAATGGTGCTAATTTTGAAGTCCGTTATTCCAAAAATTCAGATTTTTCTCAAGGCTATTCTTCATTTACTGGAACTATAGGCGGCAATAGTAGTTGGGGTTCTAAGTCAGGGAGCTTGACCAGCGTCAGCCCTGTTTTGCCGGGAGAAACCCTCTATATCAGGCTATATGTATATAATACACACAACTCTGTCAGAATCAGGCATAGTTGGGGGGGCTCTACCGGCCCTACTATCACAGGGTCTGTCAGCCCGGTTGCCATGGCAGATCTTCAGGTAACCAAAACGGTAAACAACCCGACTGCAAATGTAAACAGCAATGTAGTATTTACGTTAGAAGCAAAAAACAATGGTCCGGATAATGCTACAGGGGTTGTTGTGACTGACATCTTGCCCAACGGTTATGCCTATGTAAGCAGTAATTCAGGTTCCTACGATCCGGGCACCGGCCAATGGAGCATCGGCAATCTGTCAAACGGCAATACTGCTACTTTAGAGATTACCGCCAAAGTATTGGCTACCGGAAATTATACGAATACGGCGAGCATATCCAGCAATCAGGGAGATTCTAATATGGGAAATAATTCTTCTTCGGTCTCAGTAACCCCAGTTTTTCCTGATCTAAATGTTACTAAAATAGTGGACAATGATACTCCGACTGCTGGTTTCAATGCTGTATTTACCATCACCGCCGAAAACCTCGGCCCGGCTGATGCAACGGGTGTAATTGTAACAGACATACTTCCTAACGGATATACTTATGTAAATAGTGATCCCTCAGTAGGGACTTACAACCCAACCAATGGAAAATGGACAATTGGAAGCCTTTTTCATGGAGTTTCTGAAACCCTTACCATCACGGCAAAAGTGTTGGCTACAGGCACTTATAACAATACGGCAACCATTGCAGGGGGAGAAACAGACCCTGAATCAGGAAATAACACTTCAACCGTGAATGTTACACCATTTATTCCTTCAGCCAATTTGAGTATCACCAAAGAAATTGATAACCCAAGCCCTGTGGTGGGTAACAATGCTGTTTTTACGATTACGGTTGAAAATACAGGACCGGACAATGCAACAGGGGTTACAGTAACTGACCTGCTTCCGATGGGATTTGCATATGTAAGTAGTACCACGTCACCGGGCACAGGTAGTTACAATCCGTCTAACGGTAAATGGGTGGTTGGGAATCTGGCCGCAAGCAGTACCGCCGTAATGACTATAACTGCACAAACACAAGCATCCGGCCCTTATTCCAGTACAACTTCAGTAGTGCATGATGGTAATGACCCCGATATGGGCAACAATACCGATACGGTTGTTTTACAATTGAGCTGTGGTGAAAGTTGCACGAATTCTATACCAAATGGGGGCGGCTATATAAATGTAGGAGCCGGACAGATTTATTGTTTGGCTGCGGGTGAAACTTTTACGGGAACTTTCTCCTTAGCTGCGGGAGGAACTATTTGTATTGCAGGCGGTGCAACTTTTACCCCTTCGGAAGCTCCAATAGGAGGGATTTTTAATGGAACAATCATCAACAATGGAACGATGGAATTCCCGCTTTATGAGGATGGTACATATACCGGTGCCATCGAAAATTATGGCAGCTTTACCTCTGCGGCTCTACAAAACTTTGCAGGAATCATTAATAACTATGGTTCAATTACAGTAAGTGGAGGAGTCGAAACGCTTGATGGTGGCAAGATAAATAATTATGGGTCACTGAACTTCAACAATATCCACTTTCACGGTACTGAGGTTCACAACTATAATGCTGCTGTTTTTATTGTGACCAGTGGTGTAAATGTTTATAGCGGTTATTGGGACAACAAATTAGGTGGAGAAATATACTATAATGGAGGAAATGTAAATTTTACCGGAGATTTAGATAATTCAGGATATTGGGAGTTTGAAAGATTAAGCGGATTGTCATCAACTTTAAACAACTACGGACACATGAGGGTTTATAATACTGCAAGTAATATATCCTCTACAACTTATTTAACCAATGATGACATATTAGAGTTTATAAATGTACCTGAAATTCAATACAACGGCCCCATGCTGACCAATAATGGTACAATAACAATTACCCATGGGGAAACTGGTAATTTTAAATTAAATATGGCAATTAATCAAGTATATAATAATGGGATTATAAATGTATCAGGTCAATTTGAGCAAAACGCTGCAGGTTCCAAATTGGTAAACAATTGTACGATTATATGTAAAACTTTTTTTGTCGGAAATGGAACTGCAACCAACAACGGACTCATTCATGCAATCGGAACTGGTGAACTCGGTGGACGACCTGACGGAATCAACATTGAAGGTACCTCCTCCATTTTCATTAATGGAAGAACAGGATTTACCCGAGGAGTAAACTTTAGAAATTCGGGAGATATAGAAGGTTACGGAAGTTTTTATTTTACAGGCACAACAAATATGGAGAGTGCCGGTTCTTTTATAGGAAGTAGTGCCACAGAGCAAATTTTATTTTTCGATACTTCACAAACAGGAAGTATTTTTGATGTTCCCGGAGGAACTGTTTCGAATGTAATGCGTCCCGGGTCTTTGACTCCGGAAGATGCTGTCTCTTATGATTGTAGCGCACCTCCGAGCTATGCAGGAACTCCTCCCATAACAACTCCGTATTCTACTGCAATGTGTGTTCCCGCGGATATTAGTTTTGAGACTGATGATTATGCAGAGCCCGGTGAATCCCCTGATCCTGGAGATCCGTTTGTGCTGCTTTACTCTACCATCAAACTGTTTGAATACAACAATCCTTCGAATCCTACTAATAATTCAACGAATCTGGTAATTGCCGGAAAAGGCACTTTAAATGTCAATACCACTACGGGTGTCATCACATTTACCCGAAATCCTGCTTTTACAGGAGGGGTACTTCAGGCGGAATATAGGATTTCGAACAAAAGATCCGGAGACGTTGTAACCTATCCCAG